>DASQUI010000134.1:0-2112 GCA_035641375.1 Actinomycetota bacterium | reverse complement strand
TCGAACCCCCGCGACGAGCCCACTCGGTCCAGGCCCGCTTACGAGCGGGCCGACATCGACGCGCTGGTGGCGTTCGTGGGTTCGCTCGGGCGCGGGCCCGCGGTCCCGCGCGTGCGCCCCGATCGGGGTCGCGTCGACGCGGGGATGCGTTCTTTCACCCTCAACTGCGCCGGCTGCCACCAGGTTGGGGCCGCCGGGGGGATCGTGACCGGAGGCGTGGCCCCGCGCCTCGACGACCCCGACGTCACCCCCACTCAGATCGGCGAGGCCATTCGCGTAGGCCCCTTCTTGATGCCCGTCTTCAATGAGCGCCACATCACCGAACAGGACGTGAACGACATCGCTCGTTACCTCGCCCGCGCCCAGCACCCGGACGATCGCGGCGGCTGGGGAATCGGACACATCGGGCCTATTCCCGAGGGCATGATCGCGTGGCTCCTGGCCGGCACGGCGCTGCTCCTTGTGGCCCGCCTGATCGGGGAGCGAAACGAGGCATGAGGAGTCGCAGCCCACGCGGAGAGCTGCTGGTGGCCGGCGCACTCGTGGCCTCGGGGTTGTGCGCCGCCGCGTTCGTCCTGCTGTATGCCTTCGAGAGCGACAACACCCAACTCCTGGGCCTGAGCCTCGGGCTGAGCCTGACCTTCGCCGCCCTCGCGGCGGTTGTGACGGGCAAAAAGGTCGTGGACCAGTCCGATGCGGTGGAGGAACGGCCGAAGCTGGTGGACGAGGGCCTCGGGAGAGAGGTGGCCGGCGAGATGGTGGGCGGGGCGGAAGGCGTCTCCCGGCGCGGACTCCTGGCCGGCGCAGCGGGAGTGGCCGGAGTGGGACTGGGGGCGGCAGCGATCGTGCCGCTGGCGTCCCTGGGGACGGGCGACGTCAGCGAGACGCTGAAGGCCTCGCCTTGGCGCGCGGGTGTCCGGCTGGTGGATGAGAACGGCACACCCATCCCTGTGGACGAGCTCGACGTCGGTGGCTTCCTGACGGCGTTCGCCGAGGGCTCCGACCGGCGCGCCCTCGGGTCGAGTGTGGCGGTGGTCCGGATCGAGGAGGAGGAGGTTCACACGCGCCGCGCCTGGGCGCCACGGGGGATCATGGCGTACTCGAAGATCTGTACCCACGCGGGCTGCGCGATCGCGCTTTTCCGCTACCCGACCTACGAGCCCACATCCAAGCCGCCCGCGCTCGTCTGCCCGTGCCACTACTCCACGTTCGACGTGCGAAACGGGGCCGAGGTGGAATTCGGGCCGGCCGGGCGGCCGCTGCCCCAGCTGCCGCTTCGCATCGACGCCCAGGGCTATCTGGTGGCGGCGGGAGCCCTGTCGGGCAACATCGGCCCGGCCTGGTGGGGGGTGCGGAATACGTGAGGCTGCTGCGCCGCCGGCGACCGGCCCGCTCGGAGGAGGAGGCAGCCGCCGACGCCGTCCGCTTCCTCGACGAGCGGCTGGGAGTCTCCCCCCTCCTCAAGGCTGCGATGAGGTACATCTTCCCCGACCACTGGACGTTCCTGTTCGGGGAGATCGCCCTCTACTCGTTCATCGTGTTGGTGGCCACCGGGGTCTACCTCACCCTGTTCTTCGAGCCGAGCACGGCCGAGATGACGTACACGGGGAGCTACGCCCCGCTCCAGGGGACCACGGTCTCGGAGGCCTACAACTCGACGCTTCGAATCGTGTTCGACGTTCCGGCCGGCCTGCTGATCCGCCAGGCCCACCACTGGGCGGCGCTGATCTTCGTGGTGGCGATCGTGGTCCACCTCATCCGGGTGTTCTTCACGGGCGCCTTCCGAAAGCCCCGCGACGCGAACTGGCTGATCGGGGTGACCTTGGCCATGCTCGGCCTGCTCGAGGGGTTCGCGGGCTACTCCCTCGCCGACGACCTGCTTTCGGGAATGGGGCTCGCGATCGCCTACGGCGTCGCACTCTCCATCCCGCTCCTGGGCGGCCAGCTCGCGGTACTGATCTGGGACGGCGCCTTCCCCGGCGGCCCCGACTTCATCAGCCGCCTGTTCATCACGCACGTGTTGATCGTGCCGGTCGTGATCGCCGTGCTGATCACCCTCCACCTGGCCATCATCGTGCGGCAGAAACACAGCCAGTTCCCCGGCCCGGGGCG
>DASQUI010000133.1:0-4189 GCA_035641375.1 Actinomycetota bacterium | reverse complement strand
CGAGATGAGGATGCCGATCAGGAACCACACCGCGATGCCCAGGAAGAACAGCCGCCGCAGGGCGCGGGTGCGCCACCCCTCCCGGAACCCCGCGCCGACGTCGCCGAAGGCGGACGTCGAGGTGGCGGCGGCCCGGCGGTCGGGCACCGCCAATGCGAACAGCATCGAGACGGCCGCCGCGGCCATCGTCACCAGGTACGGGGCATCGTGACCCAACAGCCGGACGAGCGTGGCGGCCAGCGACGGACCGATCACGAGCTGCACGGCCAGTGCCGCCGAGATCATCCCGTTGGCCTGGACCAGGCGATCCCGGGGGACCAGCCGCGGGACCAGGGCGCCGCGCGACGGGAACAGCCCGGCGTGCATGACGCCGTACAGCCCCGCGGCGACGAACAGCGGCGCAAGCGTGTCGGTGCGAAGCGGGATCAGCGGAACGGCGGCGCTGCCCGCGCCGGTGAGGAAGAGGAGCCACTTCGCGCTCCATCGGTCGGCGACCACGCCGAGGAGCGGGCTGACCAGGATGTACGGAACCGAGAACGTGGCCAGGAGCAGCGCCACCTGCGCCGGCGAGGCGTGGAGACGGAACGTGGCATCGCCCACCACCGCGAGGAAGAACGCCCACCGGCCCAGGCCGGCGGCGCCATCGGTCATGACGAGCCACAGGAAGGGACGGTTGGTGAGGAGGCGAGGCGGTCGATCCGGCGCCGAGGCGTGCGGGAGCGGCACCTCGACGGCGGTCGGTGTGGATCCGTCTCCTTCGTTCACCATCCCGCCGATCCCCCGCTGGCGTGCCACAGCTTGCGCGGCTCCACCCGCCCGTCCGGCTCGCCGCCGGCCGAGGCGGTCATGACCTCGCGCAGCCGGCTCTCGCGGCGGGCGCCGTTCAGCGCGACGAGATCCCAGACCTCCTCGGCGATGATACTGACGCCGCCCACCCCGGTCCGGCGCAGCCGTCCCCAGATGGCCAGCACGAACGAGTGGAACACGGTACGGGCCACGCGGTCCTGGACGCGCTCGAACACCGTGACGTCGACGGGGCCGGTTGCGTCGTCGAGGGTGAGGAAGATGATGCGCTGCCCGCTGCGCACCGCCGGGGTCTGCGACGCCACCTTGACCCCGGCGACCATCACCCACTCGTCGCCGCGCCGCCGGCGCAGGTCCACCGAGCGAACCACGCCCAGGTCGGCCAGCAGCGGCTCGAAGAACGAGAGGAGGTGACGGCTGGCGTCCATCCCGTGCACCTCGAGCTCGGCACGGACCCGCTCCGCATCGGTGTACTCGCGCAGCCCGGCCGCCCCGGCCTCACCGTGGAGGCCCAGGGTGAGCTGTTCGCCCTCCCACGCGACCTCTGCCGTCATGGCCACGTACAACCGGTCGCGCCGCGTCCACGCCGGACCATCGTCACCGATGCCGTCGAACGCCCCGGCGTGGGCCAGCGCCTCCACGACGGGGCGCGACACGGTGGCCCGGCGCAGGAAGTCGCCCACCGACGTGAACGGCCGCTTCTCGAGGATCTCGCCGATCTCCGCCTCGCTGATCCCGTGCACGTCCTGGAGCCCTAGCCGTATCCCCAGCGTGGGAGCCGGCGAGGCCGCGCGGGCTGCTCGGTCGCCGTTCAGGAGCGCGGCCGGCGAGTCGCACACCGCCGTCTCACCCGGCGACGGATCCATGTCCACCGTCCGTGCGCCTCGACGACGCCCCCCTCGGCTCTCGCCGGCCTCCCCTACGGAACCGTCTGTGGGCACTCGCGCGGCTCCGCCGGCCACCACGTCAGCCACTTCGACGGTGTACGCCTTCTGGCTGATGTTGACGTCGAGGGGGAGGATGGGGATGCCGTGCTCGCGGGCGTCCTCGAGGATCAGGCGGCGCGGATACATCCCCGGCTCGTGGGTGAGCACGCCGGCCAGGAACGCCGCGGTGTGATGGGCCTTCAGCCACGCCGACTGGTACGTCGGCACGGCGAACGCCGCGGCGTGGGCCTTGCAGAACCCGAACGAGGCGAACTTCAGCGTGGCGTCCCAGATCCGCTCGGCGTGCTCGCGCTCGAACCCGCGAGCCACGGCCCGGGACACGACCTCCTCGCGCACCTCGTCGCTGGCCTGCTCCTCGTCGAGGTGCCGGCGGATGCGGTCGGCCTCGACGAGGCCGCAGCCGAGGAGCGCATCGATGACCCGCATGACCTGCTCGTGATACACGATCACGCCGTGCGTCTCCCGCAGCGCCGGCCGCAGCGACTCGTGCGCGTACGTCGAACTCTCCAGATCGTGTCGCCGCCTGATGAACGGCGTGACCATGTCGGACTTCACCGGACCGGGACGGAACAGCGAGATATCGATGATGAGGTCCTCGAACCACACCGGCTGGAACTTCTGGAGCAGCTCGCGCTGCCCGGGTGACTCGATCTGGAAGCAGCCGATCGTCCGCGAGTCGCGGATCAGCTCCCACGTGGCGGAGTCGTCGTCGCGGATGGCCTCGAGGTCGAGGCGCTCCCCCGTCGTCCGCTCGACCTCGTCGAGGCAGTGCCGGATCGAGGAGAGCATCCGCACGCCGAGGACGTCGAGCTTGAGCAGGCCGAGCAGCTCGACGTCGTCCTTGTCGGCCTGGACCATCCGGTGCCCCTGGAAGGAGCGCTCCATCGGCACGCGGTCGGGCAGGTCGTGGCCGGACAGCACGATGCCCGAGGGGTGCAGGGCCAGGTGCCGAGGGAAGCCGTTCAGTCGCTCGGCCACCCGGAACAGGAGCTCGAGCTGCCCGGCCCCCAGGTTGGAGCCGCGGAGCTCGGGGAGCCGCTCCAGCGCCTCGCGGATGCGGTGGGCACCCACGTGGGGGAAGGCCTTGGCGGCGCGGTCGATCTCGTCGCCCGGATACCCGAGGGCCTTCCCGACCTCGCGGATGGCCGCCCGGGCGCGGTACGTGTCGACCATCGTCACGCACGCGCAGCGATCCTCGCCGTACTTCCCCAGCACAAGGTCGTACACCTCCTCGCGCCGGGCCGCCTCGACGTCGAGGTCGACGTCGGGCAGCCCCTCGCGCTGCGGGTTGAGGAACCGCTCGAACAGCAGGTCGTGGCGGACCGCGTCCACCTCGGAGATGTCGGTCAGGTAGCACACCAGCGACCCCGCCGCCGAGCCCCGGCACGCGCAGCGGATCCCCATGGCCTTCACCTCCTCGACGATGTCGGCCACGGTCAGGAAGTACGCCGCGTAGCCCATCTTCTGGATCATCGCCAGCTCGTGGTCGAGGCGATCGAGGACGTCACGCGTGGGGCGTCCGTAGCGCCGGGCCATGCCGGCGTGAGCCCGCTCGGCCAGCACGCTGGTGGCGCTGCGCCCGGCCGGTGTCGGGAAGTCCGGGAAGTGCACGGTGCCCAGACCGAGGTCGACCTGGCACGCCTCGGCGATGCGCACGCTGGCGTCGCACAGGTCGGGGCGATCGGCGAACAGCGACCGCATGGCCGCCGGCGGCTTCAGCCATCCCTCCGCGTTGCGGCGCGAAACGTGGTGCGAGTCGATGGGCACGATCTCGCGCATGCACTCCAGCGCGTCGGCCAGGAACGCGTCGCCGGGGACGAGGTACCGCACGGCGTTCGTGGCCACGGCGGGGGCGCCGGCCTCCTCGGCCAGGCGCACCAGCGCGCGCACCTCGGCGACGCTCCCCGGCTCGCGGAGATCGCGGACCTCGACGAAACACCACGGGCCGAACGCCTCCCGCCACGGCCGGATGCGCTCCCGTGCCGCTCCCGGCCGCCCGCCGAGCGCCAACCGTCCGACCGGGGACTCCGGCCCGAGCAGGCACACCAGCCCCTCAGCGTGGGCCATGACCTCGGCCGGCGTCACGGACGGCTCCCCCCGCTCCCCACCCATGTGCGCGACCGTCAGCAATCGACAGAGGTTCGCGTAGCCCACGTTGTCCCGGGCGATGAGAAGCACTCGGTGTGGTGAGGCCTCCCCGTTCCACAGCGTGATCCAGGCGCCGTAGATCGGCTTGACGCCGGCGGCCCGGCACGCCGCGGCGAACCGAGGGGTACCGTACAGGCCGTCGCGGTCGGTCATGGCCACGGCCGGCATGCCGAGCTCGGCGGCCCGGGCGACCAGGTCCTCGGGCGAGTAGGCCCCGTCCTTCAGCGAGAAGTACGACCGACAGTGGAGGTGGACGAAGCCGGCCACCTCAGTCCCACAGACGCTCCAGG
>DASQUI010000132.1:0-3747 GCA_035641375.1 Actinomycetota bacterium | reverse complement strand
GGACGTCGTCGTGTACCCGACGGGGGGCGGGATCGGCGTGGTGGCGATCCGCCGGGCCCTCCTACAGCTCCGTCAGCTCGGCTGGGTGGCCGGCGATCTGCCCCGCCTCGTCGCGGTCCAGGCGGAGGGGTGTGCCCCGGTGGTGAAGGCGGTGGAGGAGGGAGCCGGCACCACAGAGATGTGGCCGGATGTACGGACGATCGCTTCGGGGATCGGGGTGCCGGCCTCCCCAGGGCATCCGCTGGTGCTAGAGGCGATCCGGGAGACGGGGGGAACGGCCGTGTCCGTGACCGACCATGAGATGCTTGAGGCGCTGGTGCTGACGGCCGCGGAAACGGGGATCCTCCCCTGCCCCGAGGGGGCGGCGACGCTGGCCGCCTTGCCGAAGCTCCGGGACGCCGGCGCCATCGACCCCGCCGAGCGGATCGTGGCCGTCAGCACCGGGACCGGGCTCCGGTACCCGGAGGCGATGCGCTCGGCCACGTCGGCGCGGTAGGTTCGGCTATCCTGCTGGCATGAAGGGCCTCGTCCTGGCCGGCGGCGTGGGAAGCCGGCTCCGCCCCATCACCCATACGCAATCGAAGCAGCTGATCCCGGTGGCCAACACCCCGATCCTGCACTACGGCCTGGAGGCGCTGGCCGCCACGGGGATCGAAGAGGTCGGCATCGTGGTCGGCGACACGGAGGAGGAGATCCGCGGCTCGGTCGGCGACGGGAGCCAGTGGGGCCTCCGCGTCACGTACATCCGGCAGGAGGCGCCGCTCGGGCTGGCCCACGCCGTGCTCACCGCGGAGGAGTACCTCGGGGACGACGAGTTCGTGATGTACCTGGGCGATAACCTCGTCCCCGAGGGGATCGCCTCGTTCGTCCAGGCGTATCAGCGGCACGGACCCGACGCCCAGATCTTCCTGGTGAAGGTGCCGGAGCCGGAGCGATTCGGTGTCGCCGTACTGGAGGGCGATCGTGTGGCCCGCCTCGTCGAGAAGCCGACCGAACACATCTCCGACCTGGCCCTGGCCGGGGTGTACCTGTTCAATGCGTCGGTGTTCCGCGCCGCCTCGGCGATCGAGCCGTCGGACCGTGGCGAGCTGGAGATCACCGACGCGATCCAGTACCTGATCGATCACGGGTACCAGGTCCGTGCCGAGATGATCACCGGCTGGTGGAAGGACACCGGCAAGCTGGAGGATCTGCTCGAGGCCAACCGCATCATGCTCGATCGGCGGGAGCGCGACGTGCGCGGCGACGTCGACGAGGAGAGCCACCTGGTCGGCGAGGTCATCGTGGAGGAAGGGGCTGTGGTTCGCCGCAGCGTGGTCCGCGGCCCCGCCGCCATCGGCCGCGGCGCGGTGGTGTCGGGCTCGATCCTGGGGCCGTACGTCTCCCTGCACGACGGAACCCGGATCGAGGACAGCGAGATCCAGAACTCGATCGTCCTGGAAGGGGCCCGGCTCTCCGATGTCCGTCCGGTCAGCGACTCGCTGATCGGCAAGAACGCACGGATCGTGAAGGATCCGGAGCGTCCCGCCGTCTACCGGTTCATGCTCGGCGACAACTCCGAGATCGGCATCCCATAGCCTCTCGAGGCATCTAGGCCCGGCGCCCGCGGGGACGGGCCGTCTGCACGGCCAGCCACGTCGTGATGGGGACCGAGGCCACCAGCCCGATGCTCCCGACCAGCGTCCGCACGATCTCCGTGGCCACGGTCTCCCCGTTGGCCACCGAGCCGATCGACTGGCCGGACAGCACGAACAGGATCAGCAGCGGCATCGACGCCCCGGCGTAGGCCAGGGCCAGGGTGTTGACGGTGGAGGCGACGTGATCGCGCCCGATCCGCAGCCCGGCCCGCAGCAGCTCGCCCGACGGCATCCTCGGGTTGGCGTCGCGGAGCTCCCAGACGGCCGACGCCTGGGTAACGGTGACGTCGTCGATGGCTCCGAGCGCCCCGATGACCACCCCGGCCAGCGTCAGTCCGGCCAGATCGATCTGCGCGGCGCCGACGCGGACGATCGTCGACTCCTCGGTGACAAACCCGGTGAGCTCGGCCAGCCCGACGAAGACGTTGGCCAGAATGGCGGTGAGGGCCAGGCTGCCCAGGGTGCCGAGGAGGGCCACCGTGGTCATCGTGGTGAGCCCGTGGGCGAGATACAGGGCCAGGAAGGCGATGGCCGCGGCCCCCACGACGGCGATGAGAAGCGGATCCTTCCCTTCGACCAGCGCGGGCAGGATGAACGCCAGGAGGACGGCGAGGCTGGCGGCGAGGCCGGCGAGGGCGGCGAACCCGCGGAGCCGCCCCAGGGCGACGACGGCCGCGGCGAAGGCCAGGCCGAGCCAAAGCAGGACGCCCCCGCGCTCCCGGTCCACGAACGCGTACTGGAAGCCCGGCCGAGCCTGCGGGGTCCGGCCCAGCACGGCCTCGTCCCCGGGATCGAGCGGGGGGATCGGGGAGTCCGTGGGGAAGTCGATGTTGGCCCGGGTCCCCCGGTCGGGCCCCTCCGTGAGCTCGAAGACGATGAAGCGGCACCGGATGTTCTCCGAGGGGACGGTGTTCTGGCATGCCTGCTCGGTGGAGCTCACCACGGTGGCGGCGTACACGTCGCGATACACGCCGATCTCGGTGAGATCCCCGCGCCGCTCTCCGCGCGGCCACAGCACCGCGATGAGGACGACGGTGACGCCGGCCATGACGCCGGCGATCACGGCGAGGGTGCGCCTGGTGCGGTAGGGGACGGCCCGATCGGCTCGGTGGCTCATCGGCGAGGAGCGGGACGTGCGGTCATCACGCTCAGAGCAGCCGTCCCGAGAAGACGAGCGCCAGAGGAAGCACGAACAGGACGGCGACGAACACCACCAGCCGCGGCGTGGTCTCCACGATCCAGTCGTCCAGCGCGATGACCGTCCGGCACAGGGGCCGGTACAGGAACGCCAGGAGGACCAGCGTGATGATGGCCACGCCGATGGCTTCGGCCAGCACCACATGCACCCCGATGGGATTGCGCAGGATCATCGCCGCCACGAGCGTGTCGGCCAGCGTGGTGATGTTCGCCCCGGCGATGTACGGGATGGCCTGCTCCCGGCGGACGTATCCCTTGCTGGCCAGGGGCACCAGGATGGTCAGGGCCACCGAGACCGACAGCGTCAGCAGTGCGGCCAGGCTGCCCAGGAAGAACATCGGCCACGGCTTCTGGAGCCACTCCCGGCGGCTCGAGGCGTGCTTCTCTCCGTCCAGCGACGGCAGGACCAGGTCGAGCAGCTTGAACGACACCAGGATGACGGCCAGCCCCAGCGGGAAGAGGAGCGGGCCGGGTAGGAGCTGGTCGGCGACGCGGACGATCGGCCCCCACACCGCGTCGATGGCTCCGTTCAGCTCGGCCGACGTCGTCCAGTTGATGCCGTTCAGGGCACCCGAGCGCAACAGGCCGTAGGCCAGGAACATCCCCGGCACGTAGACAAGGGCGGTCATTGAGAGCGCCAGGACACCCATGCCGATGCTCTCGCGCCGCTTGCGGCTGCGCATCGCGTACAGGAAGCCGACCAGCAGGACGATGAACGACGCTCCCAGACGGGAGCCGGTGAGCATGGTGAAGGTCTGCATCCGGGTGGTGGCGTTGGCCGCGAACAGCGACAGCGACACGGCGGCCACGGGCGAGCCGGACAGCACCAGATAGGCGCCCAGCCAGCCGAGCCCCATCGTGCTGACCCCGTTGTCGAACGGGAACGTCCCCTGGAGCCGCGGGGCCACCGCCT
>DASQUI010000131.1:0-5293 GCA_035641375.1 Actinomycetota bacterium | reverse complement strand
CTCGGGCCGGCACGTGAAGGCCGAGGAGGCCAAGGCCATCGGGCTCGTCGATGAGGTGCACCCGGCCGCCGAGGTGTACGCCAAGGCCGTGGAGACCGCTCGCCGGTACGCGCAGGGACCGCTGGTGGCCCTGCGCGCCGCCAAGATCGCCATCAACCGGGGGGCCCGGGTGGACCTGGACACCGGTCTGGCCATCGAGCGGGAGACGTTCTCTGATCTGTTCTTCACCGAGGACCAGCGCGAGGGGATGCGCTCCTTCATGGAGGAGGGGCCGGGGAAGGCCAAGTTCACCGGCCGGTAGCCCTTCCGCCGCCCGTCTCGTCCGTTCCGCCCTGATTCCGGGGACCGCACGAGTTTCAGACGCCTGGGGTCGGGAATAGCAGGCTCGTCTCAAGGGTTATTCAACTTCAGTCGATTTCCTTGGTACAAGGAGTTCCATATGGCCGACAGCTACATCCGCGGATCGCGACCGAGGCAGCTTCCCCGGCCCAGCCGGACGTACGGGGACGACCGGGTGTGTGCCCACGATGGGTGTGCGACGCGGATCTCCAAGTACAACAAGGCGAAGCACTGCTGGGCCCACGCGCCTCTGAAGTACCCCCTCACCCGAGGCGAGCGCCGCAAGAAGACCGCGGCGTAGCCCCGGACGATCCTCCGTGCACGGGGAAGCGCCTCCCGCCTTCCTCGTGCGCGGACTTCCTCAGCGGGTGGCCTCGTCCTCGGAGACGAGGCGGGCGGCGATGGCGCGGGCCTCGTCGAGGTGGTCCCGGTCCACGAACAGCCGCACACCGAACTCGGCGAAGAGCACCCTTGTGATGGTGCCCGGGTTCTTGGCCCACCAGTAGATCCCGGCGCCCTCCAGCTCCCCGGCGATGGCGTTCGCCGTGGCCCAGGAGAAGTTCCCCAGGTACACCGTGTGGATGTCTCGGCGCTCGGCGGTCACCGGGCGACGATACCGCGCCGTCGGCGGACCGGTGCAGGTGGATAGACTCGGTGCCCAATGGCCGTCGAGCAGCGTTCCGCCGTCCCCAAGGCGACGCTCGCCGCCCTCGTCGTTGCCGCGGCGGCGTTCGTCGCGCTCGCCGTGGCCGCCTCGTACCGCGAGACGAGCCTGCTCGACCTGGATCGGCCCATCACCGATGGCGTGGTCGATCTGCGCGCTCCGTGGCTGACCACCCTGATGCAGGGGCTCAGTCTGGTCGGCAGCCGGGCCGTCCTCGCCGGGATGCTCATCGCCCTCACCGTGTGGGCCTTGATGACGAGGGAATGCACGCGCTCGGTGCTCGTCGTCTCGCTGGCCTTCCTGATGGCCATGCTCCTGGAGACCACGCTCAAGGAGGTCATCGATCGGGCCCGCCCCGAGCCGGTCCTCCAGCTGGCCCCTCAACGCTCCGCCGCATTCCCCAGCGGCCACGCGCTGGCCTCCGCCTCGTTCTACGGGCTCCTTCCGGTGATCCTGGCCAGCCGATGGCCCGGCCACGTCGCCGCGTGGACGCTGGTGGTGCTGATCGGGTTCTCCCGTGTGTACCTGGGGGTGCACTGGCTGACCGATACCGCCGGGGGAACGCTGCTCGGCGTGGTCATCGTGGCCCTCGGCGTCGTGCTGCTGCGCGGTCACCGGCTCGATCCGAAGCGGTGCCCCGGCGGGCACCCGGGCTAGGCGCGGTCAGGCCGGGCCACACCCGGAGGCCTCGACGAACACCCGGATGGCCACCAGGCTGGCGTCGTCGAGGAGCGCCTCGATGCAGGCGCGCTGCCCCCGTCGAAGAGCGGCGCCGCCCTGCTCCCACTCGTTGCCGTCTCGATGAAAGACCTTCGTCGCCCCGGCGGCGAGACGCTGCAGGCGCACGGTGGGGCCATCCCCCTCCCGGAGCACCAGCTCGCTCCCTCCCACCGCGGTCAGCCGTCCGGCGATCCAGACGACGGGCGGATCGCCGGGCGCGGGGTCGTGCTGGGGGATGGAGGTCGCCGAGCCGCCCGTGTCGCGCACGGCCGGTCGGAAGACGTAGACGTAGGCGGCCACGGCGAGCGCGGCCACGACCAGCCAGGTGACGAGGCGGCCCATCGGGCCATTATCGGGGTTGGTTGGCATCCTGAGCCCTGGGCTAGAATCCCCTGCGGTCGAGCGTCACGGCTCGGCCTCCACAGTCAGGAGAGCGACGTGAACATCGTGGTCTGCGTGAAGCGGGTCCCCGACACCGCCGCCGAGAAGAAGCTCGATCCCAACGACTTCACGCTCGACCGGGACTCGGTCGAGTCGATCATGAACCCGGTCGACGAGTACGGAGTCGAGGAGGCCCTGAAGCTGAAGGAGGCGCACGGCGGTGAGGTCACCATCCTCACCATGGGGCCGGAAGGCGCCGACAAGAACGCCGTCCGGAAGGCCATCGCCCTCGGCGCCGACAAGGGAGTCCTGGTCACCGACGACCGGCTGCACGGCTCCGACGCCCTGGCCACGGCGTACGTCCTGGCCCTGGCGTTGGCGCAGGTCGAGTTCGACCTGTGCATCCTCGGCTCGGAGTCCACCGACGCGCGCACCTCCCTGGTGCCCCAGGGACTGGGGCAGCTGATGGGAATGACCGCGCTGACCGACGTGAAGCAGCTCGAGGTCAAGGACGATTCCATCACCGTGCAGCGCGAGGAGGAGGGCGGGTACGCCGTCATCGAGGCGAAGCTGCCCGCCATCGTCTCGGTGGTGAAGGGCATCAACGAGCCGCGGTACGCCACGCTGAAGGGGATCATGGGCGCCAAGCAGAAGGAGGTACAGGTCCTCAGCGGCGACGACCTCGGCATCGATCCGGCCATGGTCGGGCTGGAAGGATCGAAGACCGAGGTCACCGAGGCCACGCCGCGCCCGCCCAAGGAGCAGGGTGAGCTGGTCAAGGACGAGGGCGAGGGCCACGTGAAGCTGGCCGACTTCCTCCAGCAGAACAAGTTCATCTAGGAGACACGATGGGTGAGATCTGGACGATCCTCGATCACGACCGGGGAGACCTGAAGAAGGTCTCCCTGCAGATGATGACCGCCGCTCGGAAGCTGGCCGGCGAGCTCGGACACGACATGGCGGCCGTCTTCCTCGGCAGCGGGTACGACGCGGCCAAGGACAAGCTGGGGCGGTACGGCGCCGTCACCGTGTACGTGGCCGAGTCGGAGGACATCGACGGCTATCTCGTCCAGCCGGCCGTAGAGGCGCTGGCGAGGATGGTCGAGGAGAAGTCGCCCGACGTGCTGCTGTTCGCCAGCGTTCCGATGGGGAAGGATCTGGCTTCGGCGCTGGGAGCGAGGCTCGGCGCCGGCGTGCTCGCCGACGTCGTCGACATCTCCGCCGACGGGGATCGTCTCGTGTGCACGATGGCGGTGTTCGGCGGGGCCATGAACACGACGTGCAAGATCAAGGACTCGCCGCAGATCGTCTGCGTGAAGCCGAACGCGTTCGTGGCCGAAGAGGCCCCCGGCGAGGTGCGCGAGGAGCGTATCGAGGTTTCGGTCTCCGACGAGGCCAAGAAGGCCCGCGTGGTGGAGCGGGTCCAGCAGGAGGCCGGCGGGCGGCCTGCCGTCGAGGAGGCGGCCATCATCGTCTCCGGTGGCCGCGGCCTGCAGGGTCCGGAGAACTTCCGGCTCGTCGAGGAGCTGGCCGACGTGCTCGGCGCCGCCGTGGGGGCATCGCGGGCGGCCGTCGATGCCGGCTGGTACCCGCACCAGCACCAGGTGGGGCAGACCGGAAAGACGGTGTCGCCGCAGCTCTACATCGCCGTCGGCATCTCCGGCGCTATCCAGCACCGCGCCGGCATGCAGACGTCGAAGACGATCGTGGCCATCAACAAGGACGCCGACGCCCCCATCTTCGGGCTGGCCGATTTCGGCCTCGTCGGCGACCTGTTCAAGGTGGTCCCCGCCCTCACCGAGGAGCTGAAGAAGCGCAAGGGCGGCTGACCGGCCGGCTGCTCAACTTCGTCTAGAAGTAGTTCGCGCACCACGGGGGCTGGTCCCACGCGAACATCGCGTCGGCGCGGACCAGGGCCCGGTGGGTGACCTCGTCGACCCGCCCCGCCCGGGCCAGGGTCCCCAGCCGCACGCCGCCCAGGTACGCCGAGCCGAGGTCGGCCGCCGACATGATGAGATCGGCGGAGCGATCACTGGGGCGGCACGTCGCGCCGTCTGGGCCACCGTCCAGCTCCACCCGCTGCTCGTTCCAGCCGCAGAATCCGTCGTGGATCTCGAACACGACCGAGCCCTCGGTCGCGTACCGCCGTGCTTCCAGGGCGGCCGGCACGTCGATGAGCCGGACCCAGAGCGCGTCGAACAGCTCGCGCCGAAGCCTCCGCGTGTCCTCGAGCATGTGCACCAGCGGCTCGTCCACCGGGCGGAGCCAGGCGTCGAACCGCGACATGAGGTCGACGCCGAAGCAGTATCGCCACAGCGCCGCCTCGGCGTGCACGTCAACCCCGATGAGCTCGGCGATGTCGAGCATGCCGTTGGGCATCCCCGTCGACCAGTCGACCTTGGTCCGGTAGATGGCGTAGCCGTCGGGCCCATCGGGGCCTTCCGACACGACGAAGAACGGCTTCCCGGCCTTCGGCTCGTGGTGATCCTGCTCGACCTCCCGGACGCGGTACTCCCACCACGCCTCGTTCCGCTGCAGCAGCCCAGCACGGGTCGGCACGACCCCGCCGTAGATCGCCGGCATGGCCGCCAGCGCCTCTTCGCGCGGTAGTAGCCGCACCCGTCGCGGCTCCGTCTCGGCGCTGACGACGGCGTACGGGCGCTCGATGCGGGTCCTCGTGGCGAACGACGCCACGCCGTAGCCGAACCGGCCGTAGATCGGTGCCTCCGAGGTGTACAGGGCGGCCACCGGTTCGCCGCGCTCGCGGATGTCGTCGATCTGGCGGCGCATCATCGCTGTGAGCACGCCGCGACGGCGGTGGGTGGGAGCCACGCCCACGCTGGTCACTCCGGCCAGGGGCACATCGCCTCCGGGGACGGTCATCCGCATCGTCGCCGACATCGTGGAGCCGACCATGGTCGTGCCCTCAAACGCCGCCAGCGACCGCTCGGGCTCGAAGATGAGACGTTCGTTCTCGGTCTCCTTGGGATCGGGATGCTCCCCGAACGCCAGCGAGGTGAGGCGGAAGAACTCGTCGAACTCGGTCTCGTCGATGTCCCGGATCTCGATGTCCATGCCCGCCATGCTACGCGGGGGGGGTTGGGTCGCGCCGGGCGGTCAGTTCTCGAGCTCGGCGAAGGCCCGAACCGGGAAGGAGGCGCCGCGCACGATCCGCGGCGGGACGGCGGC
>DASQUI010000130.1:0-3024 GCA_035641375.1 Actinomycetota bacterium | reverse complement strand
ATCCCCGTCTCGATCACGTGGTCGAGGCCCGCCAGCAAGTCGAGCGCGTCGGCCCCGCCCATGTCGCCTACGACCGCCGAGGCGAAGCCTCGTCCCCGGCCCCACGAGCCGCGGGGGTTGGGTTGGAGGAAGGCGTACCCGCGGTTGGCGAGCACCGCCATCAGCACGCTAGGCCAGAAGTCCTGGTAGCCCCAGATCGGCCCGCCGTGGACGTGGAGGATCAGGGGGAAGGGCGGCTCGCTGCGGGGCACCGTCAGCACGGCCTCGATCGAGGTCCCGTCGGGCGCCGGGTAGGTCAGTTGCTGCCTGGACCCGATCGCCGACCGGATCCGGTCGGTCCCGGCATGCCGGGTCGCCGCCACCGTCCGAAGCTCCCCGTCCCCGACGACCACGAGCTCCGGCGGACGATCCAGGGACTGGAGCGGCACCACCACGTCGGAGCCCAGCGGGCCCGCCTGGATGAACAGCGCCCCGATGGCCTCCGACGTCGCCCAGCGCTCCTTGGCCACGGCGGCGTCGACGTCCACGTCGAGGACCACGCTGTCCAGCCATCGGATCCCGGCGGCCACGAGCGAGCCGTCGTCCCGCCAGACAGGCCAGGCCACGTCGACGTCGCCGGCGTCCACCCGGCGGGGGTCGCCACCGTCGGGATCGAGCAGCAGCAGGTCGCCCGCCACCACCAGCCGGTCGCTGCAGAGCGCCTCGACCACGGCGAGCCGTGTTCCGTCGGCCGGGGCGCAGACCCATCCCAGCTGGACATCCGTCTCGAGCAGGGTCCGATCCGTGCTCAATGCCGGATCGATGATGACGAGGCGGGACCCGTACCAGGCGCTCTCGCCCGGTTGGTCCGAGACGATCGCGGCGATCCGATCGGGGCCGCACCACGCGGCCTCCCACACGTTCAGGTCCGGCCGGGCGGCGGGCGTCAACGCCTCCGAGGCCATCCCGAGCACGAACAGCCGGCGCCGGCTCTCCTCGACCCGATCCGACGACTCGACCAGCGGGATCCACGCCGGGAGGTCGCCGCCGCCACCCACCGTGCCGGAACCGACCGCATCGGACTGCTCGGCCTCCGTGCCGGCCACCACGACCAGGAGCCGGGTGCCGTCGGGCGACCAGGCGTGCTGCTCCGCCACGCCGTCCACCGTCGGGAGCGGCCGAGCCTCGCCGATGCCGTCCACGTCCATGGCGTAGAGCTGGTGCTTCCCTTCCTCTGCCCGATCCGATCGGAAGGTGAGCGACCGACCGTCCGGCGACCACCGTGGTTGGTCGTCGTCGTTCGGTCCGAACGTGATTTGGCGAACGCCCGAGCCGTCGGACGCGGCCAGGCAGATCCTGCCGAGCGGATGCCCCTCCAGCGCGTCGAGCCGTTCGCCCCGGAAGGCGACCCATCGGCCGTCCGGCGAGGGGCGGGGATCGGAGGGTGCGGAGACCGATCCGAACCCCGGCTCCAGCGCCTCCCGGAAGAAGGCCTCAATCTCACCGTACAGCGGCGTCTGGCGCAGGTCCTGTCCTGACACTGACCGCATGCTACGGGCGATCGACAAAGCTGCGGCCTGTGTACGCACAAGGAGCTCTTTCCGCGGATTGAGACGATGTGGCGGCCACGTCACGAACTCTGCTTGAGGCCGTGGATTGGTTAGACGGCCTTGCCGGTCCGTACGATCCAGCCGACCAGCGCGATGGCAAGCAATACGCCGCCCCACATAACGATCGCGGGGGACCCGTTCAAGGCGGCGGCAATCCCAAACAAAGCGGGTGTGACGCCGACGGACCAGGCCATGACCAACCGGAAGGGTTGAGGTCCTCGCCGCAGCGTATAGACCGTGGCGATGGGAGCGTACGCCATGGGCGCCAGCAGGACCCCCGTGAGCACGCTGACCTGCCCTCCGTTGGGGAGGACCCGCCGAACAGCTTCGGCCATCAACACGAGGGCGGCAGCCGTGACCAGGAACGATGCCAGGCGGTGCTCGGACAGGAACTTGGAGAGGCGCGCAGCAAACGCCTGAGGTCCTGAAGCCATCGGTCGGAGAGTAACGGCGCTGGGTGTACGGATAAGGAATGTTGTCCGCCGACTGCGACGGTCGGGAGTCGTGAGCACGATTCGTGTCGGAGGATCCGACGGCATTTGCGATTGTCGACCTGACAGCATGAATGGAACCAGTCAGATCGCTGTTTAGGAGTGTCGTCGCAGGCGTGCTCGGTGTCGTGCATGCGTCGGCGAGCACCGCCCAGCGCCCGTGCGGCGCGGCGACGAACTCCATGAGAAGGGCGGCGAGACTCGGTAGCTCGCGCGCGTTGGACGTCCGTCACGAGGGCGAGCGTCTTGGCGCGATCTCGGTTCTCCCTGGCCATGCTTAGGATCAGCGCCCTGGTCTCCGAGTCGATGGGCGGGCTTCCCTGTGCACGCCGACGCTGTAGGTCCACTTGCGCCGAACGAGCTCTCGGTGCCACGCACGAGCCTGGCCGGGGTCACGATGAACGCCGCCAAGCGCTCCCGAGGCAGCATCCTGCTCATCGCGAGAGGAACAGCTTGTCCCTGCGACGCAGCTTGGGCACTTGATCTCGGGCGAAGCACGGCGAGCTCGTGGCAGGACGAGCACCTCGGCTTCGGCGTCACGCTCAGCCGGAGAACGCGTCGGGATGATCGCGTAGAAGAGCGCGTAGACCATGGCGACGGGTGTTACGAGAGCGCTGGTCGGGCGGGGCAAATCGAGCTTCCGCACCCGACAGGCATCACAAGCCCCAGTCGAGCGGTGCCTCCAAACGTGACGGGACGGCCTCGATCTTCTCGCTCTCAAGGAGGTCCTCGATAAGGCTCGCCGAGCCACCAACGTAGGTCGAGTAGGCGTCGACCTCCGTCGAGACGAGCGAGGTTCGGTTCTCCGGCCACCACAAAGCTGGGGACTGTCTTCCCGCAGCCTCGAACAACGGTACGACCGCCGTAACCGGGCCTCGCATCAGGAAGTAGTCGCGGCTCTGGGTGTGTACACGCGGCGTCGCTCGGAGGACCCGATCCCGGTC
>DASQUI010000129.1:0-6369 GCA_035641375.1 Actinomycetota bacterium | reverse complement strand
GGTGAGCACCGACTCGAGGTTGTTGGCGTGGCGGATCACCGGGTACTCGAGGGTGATGCCGTTGGCCCCGAGGATGGTCCGGGCCGTGCGGGCGATGGCCAGGGCCTCGCGGACGTTGTTGAGCTTGCCCAGGCTGACCTGTTCGGGGACGAGCCGGCCTTGGTCCTTCATGCGGCCAAGGTGCAGGGCCAACAGCGTCCCCTTGGACAGCTCGACCAGCATGTCGGCCAGCTTCTGCTGGGTGAGCTGGAAGCCGCCGATGGGCCGGTCGAACTGGACCCGGGTCCGGGCGTACTCGAGCGCGCTGGCGAAGCAGGCCCTGGCCGCCCCCATCGACCCCCAGACGATCCCGTAGCGGGCCTCGTTGAGGCAGGACAGGGGGCCGCGCATGCCCCGGACCTCGGGGAGGACGGCGTCGCCGGGCAGCCGCACGTCCTCAAGGACGAGCTCGGAGGTGACCGAGGCCCGCAGGCTGAGCTTGCGGCCGATGTCGCGGGTGGAGAAGCCGGGGGTGGCGGTGGGGACCAGGAAGCCGCGCACGCCGTCGTCGGTGCGGGCCCAGACAACCGCCAGGTCGGCGATGCCGCCGTTGGTGATCCACATCTTGGTGCCGTTCAGCACCCAGTCGTCACCGTCGCGCGTGGCCTGGGTGCGCAGCCCGGCGGGGTTGGAGCCGAAGTCGGGCTCGGTGAGGCCGAAGCAGCCGATGGCCTCCCCGGCCGCCATCTTCGGCAGCCACTCCTGCTTCTGCTCCTCCGAGCCGAAGGCCCAGATCGGGAACATGGCCAGCGAGCCCTGCACCGAGACCAGCGAGCGAACGCCGCTGTCCCCCGCCTCCAGCTCCAGCGTGGCCAGGCCGTACATGACCGCCGAGGCTCCGGCGGTGCCGTACCCCTCCAGGTGCATGCCGAGCAGCCCCATCGAGCCGAGCTCCTTGGCGAGCTGCTGCGACGGGATCTCGCCGCGCTCGAACCACTCGGCGATCTCGGGAAGGATGCGGCTCTCCACCCAGTCGCGGACGGTGTCGCGCACCGCCCGCTCCTCGTCGGAGAGGAGGTGGTCGATGGCCAGGAGGTCGCGCGGGTCGACCTCGACCCGTTCGGTGGGCCCGCTCACGCGTCCAGGGTAGCCCATCGACAGGCGGTATCCTTCCCTGGTGAGCATCGACGCGAGAGAGGTGACAACGATGGAGCGCGATCCGGCCCGCCCCGAGCCCTGCTGCCCGGACTGCCCCCCCGGCTGCTGACCATGTGCCGAAGCATCAAGCAGCTGCGCCGCCCCGAGGAGCCGGCCACCGACGTCGAGGTCCGTGAGGCCGCCCTGCAGTTCGTGCGCAAGGTCAGCGGGTACCGGCAGCCGTCACGGAAGAACGAGGACGCCTTCGACCGGGCCGTGACCGAGGTCGCCGAGGCCTCCCGCCGCCTCCTCGACGCCGTTACCGCATAGCCGAGGGGGCGGGCCGCAGCCCGCCCCCTGGCTCCACCCGGCTCCCGTCTCTAGCTTCCGAACTTCACCTCGGGGACGCTGTTCAGCCCCTCCTCGAGCTGCTCGTCGCGGTACTCGACCTCGGGCAGGCGGCCGTTCAGGTAGTCGTCGTAGGCCTGAAGGTCGAAGTACCCATGCCCAGAGAGGTTGAACAGGATGACCCGCTCCTCGTTCTTCTCCTTGGCATCGAGCGCCTCCTCGAGCACGGCCTTGACGGCGTGGGCCGGTTCGGGGCCGGGGATGACGCCCTGGGTGTGCGCGAACGTCGTGGCCGCCTCGAACACCTCGTTCTGCGTGTACGCCCGAGCTTCCATGTGTCCTTCGCGCACCAGCAGCGACAGCGCCGGGGCATCGCCGTGGTACCGGAGCCCGCCGGCATGCACCGGCGCCGGCACGAACTGATGACCGAGCGTGTACATCGGCAGCAGCGGCGTCATCTGCCCGGTGTCGCCGAAGTCGAAGGCGAACTGCCCCTTGGTCAGCGTCGGACACGCCGCCGGCTCGGTGGCGATGAACCGCGTCTGCGTCTTCCCGGCCAGCCGGTCACCCATGAAGGGGAAGGCCAGGCCCGAGTAGTTCGAGCCGCCGCCCACGCATCCGATGACGACGTCGGGAACGTCCCCGGCCATCTCCATCTGCTTCTGCGCCTCCAACCCGATCACGGTCTGGTGCAGCAGGACGTGATTGAGCACCGAGCCGAGCGAGTACTTCGTGTCGTCGTTCTGGGCAGCGATCTCGACGGCTTCGCTGATGGCGATGCCGAGCGAGCCCGGCGAGTTCGGGTCGTTCTCCAGCACCTTCTTCCCGGACTCGGTCGTCGACGTCGGCGACGGCCGGACCTCCGCTCCGAACGTCTCCATGAACACGCGCCGATACGGCTTCTGCTCGTACGACGCCTTCACCATGAACACCAGGCACTCGAGATCGAAGAACTTGCACGCCATGGCCAGGGCCGAGCCCCACTGCCCGGCGCCGGTCTCGGTGGTGATCTGCCGGGTGCCCGCTTCCTTGTTGTAGTAGGCCTGGGCGACGGCGGTGTTCGGCTTGTGGGAACCGGGTGGGGAGACCCCCTCGTACTTGTAGTAGATGCGGGCCGGGGTCCCCAGCGCCTCCTCCAGCCGACGGGCGCGAGAAAGCGGGGTGGGCCTCCACAGACGGTAGACGTCGAGCACGGGGCCGGGGATGTCGATCCACTGCTCGGTCGACACCTCCTGCATGATGAGCGCCTCTGGGAACAGCGGCGCGAGCAGGTCCGGCGTCACCGGCTCGTGGGTCCCGGGGTGCAGCGGAGGCAGCGGCTCGATCCCGGCGCCAGCGATGGCCGGCATGATGTTGTACCAGGCCGTGGGCAGGTCGTCGGGGGTGAGTTCGAATCGAACGGGCTCTGCCATGGCCGCCTCCTCGGTCGGGGGGTCGAGTATGGTGGCCGCCCGATTGGTCCGTCAAGATGAGCGAGGTGACCCTCCGGACGCTCCTCGTCGGCACGGACGGCTCGGACACGGCCGCCGTGGCCGTGGCCCAGACCATCGGACTGGCCCAGCGGATCGGCGCTGAGGCCCTCGTTGTGACGGCCTACCCGCGGGGCGAGGGCGGCGACGAATCACCGGCCGCCGTGGCGTCCGGGCTGCTCCGCGACGTCAAGCGACAGTATCCCGACGCTCCCCTGCGCGCCATCGCCAGGGAAGGAGATCCCGTTGAGGTGATCCTGGGCGTCGCCGCCGAGGAAGGGGCCGATGTCATCGTGGTCGGCAACCGCGGGATGACGGGGAAGCGGGTGCTGGGCGGCATCCCCGACAAAGTCACCCACCACGCGCCATGCCACGTCTTGGTCGCCGACACGAACTGGGCGGCCATCCTCCCCACGGGCGAGGATCCGCACGCCCAACAGCCCGTCGGGAGGATCCTCGTCGCCACCGACGGCTCGCCGACCGCCGATGTGGCCGTCGGCGCGGCCGCGGATCTGGCCCGGGCCCTCCCCGCCGAGCTGCACCTCCTCCACGTCGGCGAGGAGGCGCACGGCCGGGCGTTGCTCGAGCGCGCCGCCGGAGACATCGAGGACGTCGAGGTCCACCGTCGCGTGGTCGGCGGGGACCCTCCCACCCGCATCGTCGACGTGGCCCACGAGGCCAAGGTGGATCTCATCGTGGTCGGGAACAAGGGGATGCGCGGGCTGCGTCGCGTCTTCCTGGGGGGCGTTCCAAACTTCGTCTCTCATCACGCCGACCGGAGCGTGCTCATCGTCAAGACCACGTGATCGAAGGAATGCACCGGCACGTCGTGGCGTTGGAACAGGTCGATGCTGCTGCGCTCCCTGGTCGCCGCCGCCGTGGGCACGATGTTCATGACGCTGTCCAGCGAGACGGAGATGCACATCCGCGGCCGGGAGGCCTCCACGTCGCCGGGGCGGGCCGTCTCCAAGCTGCTGTCGTTCGTCGGCGTGCCCCAGATCGAGGGGCGTACGCTCCGGGTCCTCAGCACGTGGACGCACTGGTCGTACGGCACCTCGTGGGGGGTCGTGTGGTGGCTGCTCATCGACGTGGCCAGCCTGGCCCTGCCGCTGACCGCCGTCCTCTATTTCGTCATCGTGTGGGGAACGGCCCAGGTCCACCTTCCGCTGCTCGGGGTGGCCCCACCGGGATGGAGGTGGGGGGCCACTGAGCTGGCCATCGATGCCTTCAACCACGTCGCCTACGTGACCGGCACCACGATCGGGTGGGTGCTGCTGGGGCGGATCGGGTAAGGATGGTGACGTGAAGACGAAACTCGAGTGCCCTCACCTCACCACAGCGATCGCCCACCCGAGCGGTTCGACGTGCG
The DNA here is from genome assembly GCA_035641375.1 of Actinomycetota bacterium. Taxonomy (GTDB): domain Bacteria; phylum Actinomycetota; class UBA4738; order UBA4738; family CALAEC01; genus DASQUI01. The sequence goes on along the minus strand of DASQUI010000129.1, from coordinate 2,067 downwards.
AGGAGTGCGGCAGCACCTATAACCTCCGAGCCTGCACGGAGTGCGGCCACGTGGGCTGCTGCGAGTCGCAGCTCGGGCACAACACCGCCCATGCCCGCGCTGCCGGGCATCCCGTGATCAAGTCGCTTCCCCTGGGAGCGAACTCGTTCACGTGGTGCTACGAGTGCGACACCTACGTCGACATCGCCGTCTAGAGGCGTTCGCGGAGGAGGCGCTGGGCTTCCTGCGGGTTGGCGGCTCCCCTCGACTTCTTCATCACCGCGCCGACCAGGAACCCGATCACGCCCTCCTTGCCACCGCGGAACTGCTCGACGGGGCCGGGGTTCTCGGCGATGACCTCCTCGACGATGGCGCCGAGCGCTGAGGCGTCGGAGATCTGGGCCAGACCCTTCTCGGCGACGACCTGCTCGGCCGGGGCGCCGGAGGCGAACGCCTCGGCAAGCACCTGCTTGGCTCCCGCCGTGGAGATGGTCTCGTCGCCGAGCAGCCGGGCCAGATCGGCGAGATGCCGCGGCGTGACCTTCGACTCGGCCAGGGGGATCCGGGCCTCGTTGAGGAGCCCGGCCAGGTCCCCGGCCATCCAGTTGGCCACGGCCTTCGGGTCGGCGCCGAGGCCGACGGCCTCCTCGTAGAACGGCGCCCATTCGGTCGAGCCGACCAGCCGGGCCGTGTCCGGCTCCAGGCCGTAGTCCTGCTCGAACCGGCGCCGGCGCGCCGCCGGCAGCTCCGGAAGCTCACCGCGGATCCGCTCGATCCAGTCCGCGTCCGGCTCCAGCGGCACGAGGTCGGGATCCGGGAAGTAGCGGTAGTCGAACGCCTCCTCCTTGGACCGCAGCGTGCTGGTCGAGCCGCGACCCTCGTCCCAGTGGCGGGTCTCCTGGATGAGGGTTTCCCGCTTCTCCAGCGCGGCCACTTGCCGCCCCACCTCGTAGCGAAGGGCTCGCTCGACGCTGCGGATCGAGTTCATGTTCTTGATCTCGACCTTGGTCCCGTACTCGGGGTGCCCCACGGGACGGATGCTGATGTTGGCGTCGCACCGCAGCGACCCCTCCTCCATCCGCACGTCGGAGACGCCCAGCGCCTGGAGCAGGTTCCGCAGCTCCCGCAGGTACGCGGCGGCCTCCTCGGGCGAGCGGATGTCCGGCTCCGACACCACCTCCACGAGGGGGACACCGGCCCGGTTGAAGTCCTCCAGCGCGTACTCCGCTCCGGCGATGCGGCCGGTCGCCCCGGCGTGCAGGGTCTTGCCGGTGTCCTCCTCGAGGTGCACACGGTTCATCCCGACGCGGCGCACATCGCCGTTGACCTCGACGTCGAGGTGGCCGCCGGCGCCGATGGGAAGGTCGTACTGGCTGATCTGATAGTTCTTGGGCATGTCCGGATAGAAGTAGTTCTTGCGGTGGAACAGGGAGTGAGACGTGACGTCGGAGTCCAGGGCGAGGGCGATCTTCATCGTGTACTCGACGGCCCGCTTGTTGGCCACCGGGAGCGAGCCGGGGTGGCCGAGGCAGACCGGGCACACGTTCGTGTTGGGCGGCGCTCCGAACACGTTCAGGCACCCGCAGAACATCTTCGTCGCGGTCGACAGCTCGACGTGGCACTCCAGACCGATCACGGTCTCGTACTCGGTCACCGCTTCACCGCCAGGTAGTAGGCCCGCTCGCGCCGGAACACGAAATGGTCGGTCTGCCAGCTCAACGCCTGGAACCCACCGGCCAGCCCTCGCGTGCGGCGCAGCTCCTGGCGTACCGCGTCGAGATCTGCCCCGGCCACCCGGGCCCAGTCGTCGTCGCGCTTATCCTCGATCTGCCGGTCCTCGTCGCGGAGGTCGAGGTGGGTGGCCCACAGCATCGCGTGGACCTGCGTGGGGGACAGGATGCCGACGTGGGTGAAGTCGCGGACCCGCTCGACGTCGTCGCGAGCCTGGCGGCGAACGGCGTGCTCGGGGCCGGCCATGTCGATCAGCAGGAAGCGGCCGCCCGGCCTGAGCACGCGGGCCGCCTCGGCCATGGCCAGCTCGGGATCCTCGAGGTGGTGGTACACGCTGCCGCACGTCACCAGGGTGAA
>DASQUI010000128.1:0-7554 GCA_035641375.1 Actinomycetota bacterium | reverse complement strand
GAGGCCTGGAGCGCTTCGGCTTCTCGCACCCGGACCGCCTCGCCGTGATGGCGGTGGAGTCCGAGGTGGCCATGGAGGAGCTGCAGTGGGCCGCCGATGGCGCGCTGTCGGCCGGGCATGGCGCGTTCCTGACCGCGCCGCGCGACGGCACCCTCTACGTGGTGGCTCGGATCGAGGGCGACGGGACGCTTCCGGAGCTCCATCGGGACATCGCCGTGCGGGTGAAGGCCGACGTCGTGGCCGGCGCGGGCACGGTGGTCATGCCCGAGGAAGTGGGGCGGAGCTTGCGCGAGGCGCGCTACGCCATGGAGGTGTGCCGGGTGGAGCGACGCGCCTTCGCCGACTTCCGATCCCTGGGGACGTTCCGCCTGTTGCTGACGATGCAGGAGCCGGACGCCCTGCGGGCGTTCGCCGATTCCGTCCTGGCGCCGCTCGACGAGTACGACGATGCCCACCAAGGCGGGCTCCGTGCGTCCCTGCGCGCCTTCCTCACTCACAACGCCCGATGGGAGGCCGCGGCGGCGGAGCTGTTCGTCCATCGCCACACGCTGCGCTACCGGATGCGGAAGGTCGAGGAGCTGACGGGGCGAGATCTGGGCTCGGCCCACGACCGGGTGGAGTTCTGGCTGGCGCTGAGGGCCCGCGACCTGCAGGACGCTTCCGGGGAGAAGGCCGGGTTGGACCGTTCGTACAGCAGGCGACGGGGCGTTGACACCTTCCGGCGGGTCCCCGACCGGGAGGCTTGACTACGCTGGGGCCCACCAACGAGGAGGGCGGCATGGGCACGAAGCACATGTTCATCGGAGGCGAGTGGGTCGACGGGACGGGGGATGAGGAGCTCGCGGTCATCGATCCCACGACGGGGGAGACGATCGCCGAGACACCGCGGGCGACCGAGGAGGACGTGGACCGGGCCGTTCGCGCCGCCCAGCGGGCCTTCGACGAGGTGTGGTTCGACACGACGCCCGGCGAGCGGCAGGCCATGCTCCTGAAGTGGGCCGATCGCATCGAAGAGCATGCCGAGGAGCTGGGGCGCATCGAGTCCCAGAACGTGGGGAAGCCGATGTCGTGGGTGGTGTCGGACGAGATCATGGTGGTGGCCTCGCAGATCCGGTTCTTCGCCGGGGCGGCCCGGGCCGTCGGTGGCCTGGCCGCGGACGAGTACTACAAGGAGGACACGACCCTCTTCACGAGCTGGCTCCGCCGGGAGCCGATCGGCGTCGTCGGCCTGATCGCTCCATGGAACTACCCGCTGTACATGGCGATGTGGAAGTTCGCCCCGGCGCTGGCGGCGGGGAACACCGTGGTCATCAAGCCGTCCGAGTGGACGCCGCTGACCCTGCTCCGCGCGGCCGAGCTGGCCGAGGACATCTTCCCGCCAGGCGTGCTGAACGTCGTCCTCGGCGACGGCGAGCCCACCGGCGCCGCCATCGTTCGTCACCCCGGCGTGGGGATGGTCTCCCTGACCGGGGAGGTCACCACGGGCAAGGAGGTGGCGCGAACCGCCGCGGACACGTTGAAGCGCGTCCACCTGGAGCTCGGAGGGAAGGCTCCCGTGGTCGTGCTCGACGACGCCAACCTCGAATCGTCCGTCGAGTGGATCAAGCTGGCCGGCTATTTCAACTCCGGCCAGGACTGCACCGCCGCGACGCGCGTGCTGGCCGCATCCGCCGTCTACGACAACCTCCTGTCGGAGCTGGTTCCCGCGGTGGAGTCGATGGCGGTGGGCGATCCCTCGGCGGAGGAGACCGAGATGGGGCCGGTGGTCGCCGAGGCCCAGCTCGCTCGGGTGTCGGGGTTCGTGGAGCGGGCCCAGGAGCAGGGCGCCAAGGTCCTCACCGGCGGGGAGCGCATGGGCGACCGCGGCTTCTTCTACCGGCCCACCGTCATCACCGACGTCGACCAGGATTCCGAGATCGTCAAGAACGAAGTGTTCGGCCCGGTGGTCACCGTGCAGCGGTTCGAGGAGGACGAGCAGGCTATCGCCTGGGCTAACGACGTGGACTACGGTCTGGCCGCCTCCGTCTGGACGCGGGACGTCGGGCGTGCGCTCAACGCATCCAGGAAGCTGCGCTTCGGCACCGTGTGGATCAACACGCACATCCCTCTCACCCCGGAGATGCCCCACGGTGGCTTCAAGCAGAGCGGCTACGGGAGAGACATGAGCATCTACTCGCTCCAGGACTACACCGAGCTCAAGCACGTGATGGCGGCCATCGACTGAGGAGAGGAGGCGCATGACCGAGACGCGGCCCTTCCTCGTCGCCGGCGAGTGGCGGACCGGCGGTGACGCGTTCGAGGTGCGGAGCCCGTACGACGACGCCGTTGTCGCCGCCGTCGGCACGCCGTCGGAGGGCGACGTCGAGGACGCCGTCGCCGCGGCCACGGCTGCGTTCGAGGAGAGCCGCCTCCTCCCCACGCACGCCCGCGCCGAGGCCCTCGCCCATGTGTCCCGGCGGCTCGAGGAACGGGGTGCCGAGGTCGCCGAGGTGATCGCCCGCGAGGGCGGGAAGCCGCTGAAGTGGGCGAGCGTCGAGGCCTCCCGAGCAGTGTCGACGTTCCGCTGGGCGGCCGAGGAGGCTCGCCGGGCCGATGGGGAGCTGCTCCGGCTGGACACCGAGGCCGGGACCGGCAGCCGGCTGGGACTGGTCCGGCGGTTCCCGCTCGGCCCCGTCCTGGGGATCTCGCCGTTCAACTTCCCGGTGAACCTCGTGGCGCACAAGGTCGCACCGGCCCTGGCCGTGGGGGCGCCCATCGTGGTCAAGCCGGCCACGGCGACCCCGCTGGGCGCGCTGCTCCTCGGTGAGCTCGTCGCGGAGACCGAGCTTCCCGGCGGGATGCTGTCGGTGTTGCCGGTATCGGGGAGCCGCGCCGAGGCGATGGTGCGGGACGAGCGGTTCGCCAAGGTCTCGTTCACCGGCTCCGGCGAGGTCGGGTGGCGGCTGAAGGGCATCGCCCCCAAGAAGCACTTCACGCTGGAGCTGGGGGGGAACGCCGGGGTCATCGTGCACGCCGACGCGGACCTCGACCATGCCGCGGCGCGGATCGCCTTCGGCGGCTACTACCAGGCCGGGCAATCCTGCATCTCGGTCCAGCGCGTGCTATTGCAATCCGAGGTTCACGACGACTTCCTGAGCAGGTTCGTGAAGCAGGTGGAGGGGCTGAAGTCCGGCGACCCCCTCGATCCGTCGACCGACGTGGGGCCGGTCATCGACCCGGGAGCCCTCGACCGCATCGCCGCCTGGGTGGAGGAGGCCGTGGCCGGCGGAGCCTCCATCGTGACGGGCGGGGGGCGCCGCGATCCGTTCTACGAGCCGACCGTGCTGACCGGGGTCCGTCCCGAGATGAAGGTGTGCCGCGAGGAGGTCTTCGGCCCGGTGACCACGGTCCAGCGCTACGAGACGTTCGAGGAGGCCCTCGGCATGGTCAATGACACCCGGTACGGGCTCCAGGCCGGCGTGTTCACCGCGAGCCTGGAGCGGGCCCTGCTGGCCCATCGTGAGCTCGTCGTCGGGGGGATCATCGTGAACGACGTCTCGGCCTACCGGGCCGACCAGATGCCCTACGGGGGGGCAAAGGAGTCCGGCTACGGCCGGGAGGGGCTCCGCTATGCCATGGAGGAGATGAGTGAGCCCCGCATCCTGGTGCTTTCCCACGTCCCCCTGTAGGAACTAGTCAAAACGAGTCATTCCGCCTCGTCCGGCTCAACGCCGTCCTCCATCCGGCCGATGCCTTAGGCAACGGATCTTGGAGGAGCGCGGACGGATGAACCCAGGTCGCCGATCCGGACGGCGACGGGCGCGTGCTGCGCCTGCCCGATGGCGCGGGCAGGTCTCGCTTGGCCTGAAGCTGACCGTCAGCATCATCATGCTGGCCGCGTTGTCGGGCGGCGTGATCGGCTGGTTGCTCGTCGGCCAGACCGCCAAGGGATACCGGGAGGGGCATCAGCGCGAAGCGCGGGCCCTGGCTCGGGCACTCTCAGTCAACATCGGCATGCACGCCGACGATCCCCAGCGAGCCCTGATCCTGGCCGATCGGCTCGTCCGGGACGTCTCCACCCTGCGAGCGATCCGCGTCTATCTCGCCGGTGAGGGCGGGCCCATCCTGTGGATCAGCACACAGCCCGGTGAAGCGGGCCAGGATCCTGCCGACCCGGAGCAGCTCCGCCCCGTGGCCACGCGGCAGGGATTCCAGTCGGTGGAGACCGTCCTCGGTGAGGACGTTCTCGAGACGGTGGAGCCCCTGCGATCGGAGGGGAACGTGGTCGGCACGGTGGCCGTCTACACGTCGCTCGTGCAGCTGCAGCAGCAGATCGTCCGGCAGGGGGTTCTCCTCGTCGCCGCCGTGGCGATCGTGGCACTGGTGGCCGTGATCATCGCCGGGTTCCTGGTGCACCGGCTGGTCCTCCGTCCCCTGCGACGGCTGTCCGGCGCCGCAACGCGCGTCGCCGCCGGCGATCTTTCGGTCCGGCTCCCCGAGGGGGACCTTCCACCGAGCCGCGACACGATGAGCCGCGTGGCCCGGGAGCTCGATCACATGGTACGGGCCGTCGATCTGCGGACCCGTCAGCAGGCTGCCGTCGCCGAGCTGGGGCGCCTCATCGTGGAGGGAGCCGACCTCGACACGCTCCTCGATGAGGCCACGGCACTCCTGGCACGGCACCTCGACGTCGGGTACGCCTCTGCGCTTGAGCTCTCGGCCGACGGGTCGACGCTCGACCTGCGGGCGGGGAAGGGGTGGCGCGAGAACCTGGAGCTTCCGGTTCCGGCCGACAGCGGCTCGCTGGCCGGATACACGCTCGAGGTCATGGAGCCGGTCATCGTGGAGGATCTGATGGATGATCGCCGGTACACGCCCCCTCGCTGGCTGGTGGGCCAGGGGATCCGAAGCGGCCTCAGCGTTCCGGTCCCGGGGCGGGCCCGCCCGTGGGGCGTGCTGTCCGCGTTCACGACCGAGCCGAACCGCTTCGCCCGTGACGACGTCGTCTACCTCACCGCGCTGGCCAGCACGCTCGGGTCGGCCATCGAGTCGCGCGGGGCCCAGGACAGCCTCGAGGCCGCGGAGGCCAAGTACCGTGTGCTCGTCGAGCGGGTCCCGGCCATCACCTACATCGCCGAGTTCGGCCTCGACGGGCGGTGGTGGTTCGTCAGTCCGCAGATCGAATCGGTCCTCGGATACACCGTCGAGGAGTGGATGGCCGACCGTGGGCTCTGGGAGCGGTCCCTCCACCCCGACGACCAGCCCGCTGCGCTGGAGCAGGAGGCTGTGGCGCTGGCCACCGGCCAGCCCCTGTCCTCCGAGTACCGGGTGTTCGCCAAGGACGGCCGCGAGGTCTGGATCCGAGACGAGGCCGTCGTTGCCACCGGAGACCTCGGCGCCCCCGTCCTGCAGGGCGTCATGTACGACGTCACCAAGCAGCGCGAAGCCGAGCGAGCTTCACAGGAAGCGCGAGCGCAGTACCAGACTCTGGTCGAGCAGGTGCCGGCCGTGGTGTACGTCGACGCCGTGGACGAGGCGAGCACCGCGGTGTACATGAGCCCTCAGGTCGAGAACCTGACCGGCTACACGGTGGAGGAGTGGCTGGCCGATCCGGACCTCTGGAAGCGGTCCCTCCACCCCGACGACGCCGACCGCGTGCTGGCCCTGTCGCGGGAAACGAACCGCACGGGCGATCCGTTCCGATCCGAATACCGGCTCCGGCATCGGGGCGGCGAGTATCGGTGGGTGCGCGACGAGGCCAGGCTGGTCCCATCGAGCGACGGCTCAGTCGGCTCCTGGCAGGGCATCTTCTACGACATCACCGACCGCCGGGCCGCCGAGGAAGGCCTTCGGCGCAGCTTCGAGCACGAGCGCGACGTGGCCGACCGGCTCCGGAACATCGACGAGATGAAGAACGCCTTCCTGGCCGCCGTCTCCCACGAGCTGCGGACGCCGCTGTCCTCCGTGCTCGGTTATGCCCTCACGCTGGAGCGTCCCGACCTCGACGTCTCCGACGAGGAGCGCCTCGACATGACCCACCGCCTGGCCGTGAACGCCCGGAAGCTCGAGCGGCTCCTTACGGACCTGCTCGACCTCGACCGGCTGGCACGGGGTGTGCTGGAGCCGCGGCGGAGTCCCACCCACATGGGCGAACTGGTCGACCGGATCCTCGGTGAGACCGACCTGCGCGGGCGGCACGTGGAGACCAATGTGGCTCCGTTGACCGCGGAGATCGATGCTCCCAAGGTCGAGCGCATCGTGGAGAACCTGGTGGCCAACGCGATCAAGCACACTTCCGCGGACACTCGCGTCTCCCTCGAGGTGAGGCGCCGGGACGACGGCATCGAGATCCGGGTCGAGGACGATGGCCGGGGGATCCCCGATGAGCTCAAGGGCCTGATGTTCGAGCCCTTCCGCCAGGGCCCCGGCGACCGGGCCCACGTTGCCGGCACGGGGATCGGGCTGTCGCTGGTGGCCCGCTTCGCCGAGCTCCACGGAGGGCGGGCCTGGGTGCAGGACCGCGACGGCGGCGGCGCCTCCTTCCGGGTCACCCTCCCGTGCGCGACGGCCGATCCGGGCTCCTCGACGGCGTCGTCGGCCGTCTGAGCGTTACGCGGCCACGTCGACGTCGCGTTCGCCCAGCAGGTCCATCATCGTCGCCGCGTCGCGGACGGCGGCGCCACCCGGGTCGTTGTTGAAATAGATGAATACGTCCTCGGCGTGCAGGCCGGCGACGTGATCCGCCCACCGGCGCAGCCGAGCCCGCGTGTACCCGGATCCGCGTCGCGTTCCCTGATGGAAGCGGATGTACGACCACCCGCCGGTCACGGTGTCGCGGAGCCGGATCCCCGGACGATCCCACAGCACCAGTGCGCAACCGCGCTCGTCCAGCGCCTCGTAGACCTCGTCGCGGTCCCACGACTCGTGGCGGAACTCGAAGGCCGGTCGCATCGTCGGGGGCAGCGCTCGCAGGAACGATCGCAGCCGGGGGACGTCGGCGGGGAGGTTCGGCGGCAGCTGGAACAGGACGGCGCCGAGCTTGCGCCCCAACCGCCGGCACCGGGACCACAGCAGACGGACCGGCTCCCGGCCATCGCGGAGGCGGCGGATGTGGGTGATGTATCGGCTGGCCTTGATGGTGATGACGAAATCGTCGGAGGAGATCCGCCGCCACGTCGCGAACGTCTCCTCGGCGGGAAGGTTGTAGAAAGTGTTGTTGATCTCGACGGTGCGGAACCGCTCCGAGAAGAACGGCAGCCATTCCCGCTGGGGAAGGCCCTTGGGGTAGAAGCGCTCCTTCCAGTCCTTGTACTGCCACCCGCTGGTCCCCACGTAGGCGGTCATGACGTCATCTTGCCCGGAGCCGGCAGGCCGCACCCTTGGGTGCGCCTCGACCGCGTTCGGGGGATGATGGCGCCGTGGGACTGCTCGTCGTGGTGCTGCTGATCTGGGCCGCCGTGACCGGGGTGCTGTGGTCGGTCCTCAAGGTGGCCGTCGGAGTGGCCCTGGGCATCTTCCTGGGCGGCGCGCTGCTCGCCGCGGCCGCGTACTGGGGTGTTCGGCGGGCCCTCCGCC
>DASQUI010000127.1:0-4364 GCA_035641375.1 Actinomycetota bacterium | reverse complement strand
GCGAGGAGGGCCGGATCGTCCGAGGCCTTCGGCTCGAGCGCCTCGGCGGCACGCTGATGGATCTGGTGGCGCTGTTTCTGGAGCAGCGACTCGTACACCACCTCCTCGATCAGCGCATGCTTGAAGCTCCATCGATCGTCGTCGCCCGGGACGACGAGCTGGGCCCCGGACAACGCGTCCAGGCGCTGGATCACATCCGGAGAGCCGAGGATCGTTTCCAAGAGCCCGGTCGAGAACCCGCGACCGAGCACCGCGGCGTGCTGGAGCACGAGCCGATCCTCCGCCGGTAGCCGGTCGATGCGGGCCAGGATCGTTCCCTGCACCGTGTCGGGGACGTCGAGCGTGGTGGACTCGAGGAAGGCTCGGCTTCCCTGGCACGTCAGCGAGCCCAGCTCCAGGAGGCTCCGCAGCAGCTCCTCGATGAAGAACGGGTTGCCCTCTGCGCGGTCGACCACGGTGCGCTGAAGGTCCTCGGGGATGTCGTCGACGGCGAGGAACCGGCGGACCAGCTCCTCGCTCTCCTCGTCGGTGAGCGGCTCCAACTGGATCGTGGTGTGGCTGGCCCGGGGCCCCACCCGGTCCTCGGTGCCTCGGGGCGCCGGGCGGCGGGCCAGGATCAACATCAACGGGATCCCGCCGAGCCGGCCGAGCAGGAACTCCAGCAGGTCCAGGGACGATGGATCGGCCCAGTGAACGTCGTCGAGCACGACGTGCAGCGGTCCCCGGCCGGCGGCCTGGGTGAGGAAGGCCAGCACGGCTCCGAACAGCTGACGCTTCTGCTGCTCATCGGTGGCATCGGCCGTCGCCGCGGCCCGCAGGCCGAGCAGCGAGGCCAGGCCTCGGGCCGCTCCCGCCTCGATGCCGAGCGCGGCAACCCCGGCGTCCAGCTCGTCGAGATCCGCCGGCCTGCCGCCCAACACACCCTCCAGCACCTCGATGAAGGGCCCGAACGCCCGGTCCGGGCCGCACGTCACCCGGGCATCAACGGCCACGTCGCGGGGGGGCAGCTCGGCGAGCAGGCGCGATTTCCCGACGCCTGGCTCTCCCACGATCGTGACGACGTGCGTGTTGCCGCGCTCCACGCTGGACCACAGCAGCTCGAGCAGCGCGCGCTCGTCGCGCCGCCCCACGAACGGCCCGTGATGCGGGGCTGCCGTCGGCTTCGCCCCCAGCACGCGAACGGCATCGACGGGCTGGGACCGGCCCTTCACCTTCAGCGCACCCACCGGGGTGCCGTCGAACTCCCGTCGTACCCGCCGCCACACCGCCTCGGAGACGAGGATCTGATCGGGCTCAGCGACCTGCTGGAGGCGGGCGGCCACGTTCACGGCGTCGCCGAAGAGACCGGTCTCGCCGTGCTCCGACCTGGCCGCCACCACGGGACCGGAGTTGATCCCGATGCGAAGCCGGAGGGTGGACGAAGAACTCCGGCTCACCACGTCCAGCATCTCCAGCGCGGATTCGACGGCGCGCCGCGGGTCGTCCTCGTGCGCCGCCGGCGCGCCGAACACGGCCAGCACGGCGTCGCCGACGAACTTCTCGACCCGCCCATCCCGTCGCTCCACCACCCGGGAGAGCTTCGCGAACAGCTCGGTGATCAGAGCGTGGACCTCCTCGGTGTCCATCTGCTCGGCCATCGTGGAGAACCCGACGAGGTCGGCGAACAGCACCGTGACCGACCGCCGGTCGGCGGTGAACGGCGCGACGGGAGCGAGCGGGCGACCGCACGTGCCGCAGAAGCGGAACCCCGAGGGATTCTCGGAGCCGCAGTTCGGGCACGTCGTGACGTCGGTCATGGCGGTGTGTCTGTCGTCCCCTGCCTCAGTAGGTCGGGGCGTTCTCGGCGCCCCGGAGCCGTTGGGCCAGGGCGCGCATCACGCTCTGGGCGACGGAGGGCGCCTCGGCGACCATCGTCCAGAACGCCTGGTGGTCGACGAGGTACGCGCGCATGGGCGTCTCCGCCGTGATGGTGGCCGCTCGCGGTCCCTGGTCCACGATGGCCATCTCACCGAAGAAGTCACCGGGGCCGAGCGTGGCCAGCTCCGTGTCGCGCAGGACCACCTTCGCCTTCCCTTCGGCGATGACGTAGAACTCCCGGCCGGGCTCACCTTCGCGGGTCAGGACGTCGCCCTGGGGGATGTCGAGCTGGTCCGTGAGCTGCCCGATCAGCTGCAGCTCCTTCTTCGTGCACAGAGAGAACAGGGGAACCTTGGCCAACAGCTCGAGCTTCTCGTCGTACACCACGGCGTGACCTCCCTCGCGGGCGGAGGGGCACATCGTACCGTCGGCAGCGTACGGGTGGAAGGGCCGACCGGCGTCAGGCCTGGGCTCGGCCGGCCTCCTCGCCGGCGAGCTTGCGAGCCTCCTCGAGCAGGGCCTCGACGAACCTCGATTCGGGGATCCTGCTCTCCTGGACCTCGCCCTTGACGATCAGCTGGCCGTACCCCTTGCCGGCGGCGATGCCCAGGTCGGCCTCGCGGGCCTCACCGGGGCCGTTGACCACGCAGCCCATCACGGCGATGCGCATCGGGGCGGTGATCCCCTCGCGCTGGAGCGCCTCGTTGACCTGGCGGGTCAGGCCGAGGACGTCGACCTCGGCCCGGCCGCACGACGGGCAGGCCACGAGGTCGAGGCCTCGCTTGCGAAGTCCCAGCGACTGCAGGATCCACAGGCCGACCTTCACCTCCTCGACGGGGTCGTCGGTGAGCGAGACCCGGATCGTGTCCCCGATCCCCTCGGCCAGGAGGGCGCCGATGCCGACCGCCGATTTCACGGCCCCCGCCGGGATGGGACCGGCCTCGGTGACCCCGAGGTGGAGGGGGTAGTCGCACTTCTCGGCCAGCATCCGGTAGGCCCGGATCATCTCGGCCGGGTTCGAATGCTTCACGGAGATCTTGATGTCGGTGAAGTCCTCGTCCTCGAGGATCCTGGCCTCGTTCAGCGCCGACTCCACCAGGGCCTCGGGGGTGGGGCGCCCGTAGCGCTCCAGGAGGTCCTTCTCGAGCGAACCGGCGTTCACGCCGATGCGGATGGGCACGCCCCGGGCCTTGGCCTCGCGGGAGATGAGCCTCACCTTGTCCTGGTACTTGATATTCCCGGGATTGATCCGCAGACCGTGGATGCCGGCCTCAAGCGCCATCATCGCGTACCGCCACTGGAAATGGATGTCCGCGATCACCGGGATCGTGGCGTGCTCTGCGATCTGCTGGAGCGCCGCGGCGTCCTCGCGGTGGGGGACGGCGACCCGGACGATCTCGCAGCCCGCGGCGACCAGGGCGGCCATCTGTTGCAAGGTCGCGTTGACGTCGGCGGTCTTCGTGGTGGTCATGGACTGGACCCGGACGGGGGCATCCCCGCCGACGTCGACCCAGCCGACCCGAACCTTCCGTGAGCTGCGGCGTTCCGTACCCATGAACCCAGTGTACCGGCCCCGAATCCGCCCGCCTGGGCGCGCTGACCTACTGGAACGGGTTCGGCAGTGGCCGAACCACGTCGAGGTAGAGCAGCGAGACGAAGAACAGCAGCAGGAAGGCCACGACCAGGGCCGTGATCGGCAGCAGGCGGCGCACATCGACCCGGCGCTTGGTGAGCTTCTCCACGCCGACGACGGCCAGATGCCCGCCGTCCAGGGGCGGCAGCGGCAGCAGGTTCAGCAGGCCGACGAAGACGTTGAAGCCGGCGAAGAGGAAGAACAGCACATCGAAGGCCCCCGCCGAGACCGCCTGCCCGGAGAGGCGGGCCGCCCCGACCACGCCGGCGGCGTCATCGACGTCCCGGGGCTCCTCGCCGAAGATCTGACGCCCGATCCGACCGAGTCCCTCCGGGCTGAAGATGCGTCCCATGGCTCGGACCGATTCGGCCACCATCTCCCCGACCGTGCTCCCGGAGCGGCCGATCGCCGTGAACAGACCGACCCGGTCCCGCTGCAACACCGTCCCTCCGGTGAGGATCACGCCGAGACGCCCCACCTGTTGCCCTTCCACCTCGGCAAGGACCGGCGTTACCGCCCTGGTGATGCGCTGCCCGTCCCGATCGACGACAACCTCGATGGCCCGGCCCACGCGCGACCGCGTGTACTCGACGAACTCGTCGTAGTCGGTCACCGGCCGCCCGTCGACGGAGACGAACTCATCGCCGGGGCGGAGCCCGGCCTGCATCGCCGGCGACGGCCGGCCGTCGAGGCGCGCCTCCACCGTGGCGACGCGGGGGGTCACCCGAGCCGGGACCCCGATCGCCCCGAAGTACACGGCCAGCAGCAGGAGGGCCAGGATGAAGTGGGTCAGCGACCCGGCCACCAGGACGACGGCTCGCTGCCACGGCGGCTTGGCCCCGAACGTGCGGGGCAGGTCCTCAGGTGCCGTCTC
>DASQUI010000126.1:0-4740 GCA_035641375.1 Actinomycetota bacterium | reverse complement strand
TCCAGCTCGGCGCCACCCCCATCCACGTGTCCAAGCCGCTCTATCAGTGGCGGATCCGCAGAGACTCGATGACGGCCGGCACGAGCGTCTACGACAGTCACCTCAAGCTAGGCGCGATCTATAGGAGGCGACGGTCGGTGTTCACCGACCGCCGTCACTCTTGCGCCGAGTGCAGGGGGAGGAACCCTGGGGCCGTCTTCATGGCCGTGGGCTACTTCAATAGCTCGGTCGCCGCACTCAAGAAGGGAGAGCGTGCGAAAGCGGTCCGGATGGCGGCGCGAGGCTGGATGCTGCGTCCGGGGACGGGGATCATGATCAAACAGCTCCTTCGCGCGCTCCTTCCACGGTGGGCGTTCGGACTGGTTCGCCGAGTGAGGTCCGCCATTGCGTCAGCCGGCCCATCTCGGCGCGGCTCGTCGAGGGACAGCAGCACTTGACAGCCGCGGGAGCTTTGCACCGATGATCGTAGGCCAGAACCTAGGCCCCGATTGCCGATCCCAGTTCGGGACGTCATACTGGGCGGCCTCGGCCTCCAGGACCTTCCGCTCCGGGGTGGGGTAAGGACCCGATGAAGTGTTCGGAAGCCCAAAACCCCTGGTCACGCGCCCTGTCAGGGCCTTTTCAGCCGGGGCGCGAGTCCCTGTGAACGGCCTTTTAAAACCGCTGGCCGTCGCGAGGCGGCTCGAGGGTTCGAGTCCCTCTCCCCCCGCTCAGGCCGGTGAGCGGCGTCCTCGCTCGAAGCGGCCGACGAGCAGCACGATCACGGTGAGGAACACTCCCGAGATGGCCACCCACAGCGGGCGCTCGATCCAGTAGGAGGCCGTGTTGCCTGGCCGGTGACCGATGCCCATCGGCCACAACACCAGGATGGCCAGCAGGAACGCGGTCATGTGCCACAGGAACAGCGTCATGATCATGCCGTTGCCGAGGATGACCGCCTTCCACGGCCGAGCCCGCTGGAGCCATCGGGACAGCCGGTCGCGGAGGAGCATCGCTGCCCCGATCGTCCAGATGCCCACCGACAGGAACACAAGGGTCGGCGGATAGGCGTTACTGATGGGTTCGATGTCTGTCCCCAGCGAGCTCTTCGGGTAGTGGCCGATCGTCGGGAACCATCGGAACCGATCATCCCCGCCCAGCCACTCGAACAGCGGCGGGTTCGTCAGGATCACGAGGAGGGTCAGTCCCCCAGCGACCATCGCCCAGAACGCGCGCCGCGGAAGGAGGCCCAGCCGCCCGTCAGCGTACAGGTGGCCGAGCTGGTGGGGGAGCAGGAGCGTGAACGCCACGTTCAGGAACCGGATCGCTCGGGTACCGGTGCCGAATCCGATCACGTCGACGACCACGGCCCCGGCGACCATCGCCATCGGAGCCCACCACCCCGCCCACCGATTAAGGCGGATGGTCAGCGGGCTGATGACGACCACGACGAGGTAGACGAGCAGGAACCACAGCGGTCCGAAGGGCACCGTTGCCGCCGGGGGCGACATCCCTCGAAGCAGGCGCGTCTCTCCCCACAACACCGGGCCCCGCGGCTGCCCGACGTCGGCGAGGTGGAGAACGACCTGCACCACCGTCCACACGACCAGGAACACCAGCGACGGCCGCAGGAGCCGCTCGATGCGCGTCCGGATGAAGCTCCACGTCGTGCGTCCATCGCGGCGGAAGGCCTCGTAGGCGGTCAGGTTCGAGAAGCCACCGACGAAGAAGAAGATCGGCATGACCTGGAGGACCCACGTCGCGAGCCACAGCCCGGGGGTGACCCCGATGGCGCTCGTCGTCCGGATCAGGCCGTGATCCCAGTGGACGATCCCGATCAGCCAGTGCCCCACGACGACGGTGGCGATGCTCGCCGCCCGCAGGAAGTCCACGTACCGGTCCCGGGTCACCGGGGTCCGGGCGGCCAGCGTGTCGAGGGCATCAGCCACGAGGCCTCAACGCTACCGTCTGGAGGATGGGGGGATTGGGCTAGGTGCTGCGGCGGGGGCGCTCGCGCTCCACGGTGGCCTGGGCTTTCTGGCGGCGACGGTGCTCGGCCTGCCGCTCCAGCTCGGCGTTCAGCTCGCCGCCGAGCATGATGGCCACGGCGGTCAGGTACAGCCACAGTAGCAGCACGACGACGCCGGCCAGCGAGCCGTACGTCTTGGCGTAGTTCCCGAGGCTGGAGACGTAGAGCGAGAACCCCACCGAGGCGGCGATCCAGATCGCCGTCGCCACGAGCCCTCCGGGGCTGACCCACGTCCACCGTGGGTTGGCACGGTTCGGGGCGACGTAGTAGATGACCGCGAACAGCGTGACGATGGCCACCACGGTCACCACCCAGCGGATGACGTTCCACACCACGAGGAAGGCGTCGCCCAGCGGGAACGCCCCGCGGACCGCTTCGCCGATCGGGTCCCCGAACACGAGCAACGCCGAGGCGATGCCGCCGAGGACGGCGACGGCCAGGATCAGCACGAACGCCGTGCCGCGGGCCCGGGCGAACTTCCGTTCCTTGGGGACGTCGTAGGCGATGTTCAGGCCGGTCTGCATGGCCACCATCCCGGACGAGGCGCCCCACAGGGCCAGGCCGAGTCCGGCGAAGGCCGCGACCCCCGATGCGGTCTCCGACTGTGTCTGCGAGGCCCGGACGGACTCCACGAGCACATCGGCGGCATCGCCAGGGAGGGTTGCTCGGATCCCGTCCTGGATCCCTCCGACCAGGGCCGGCGACGCCTCGACCAGCCCCAGGAAGCCGACCGCGGCGATCAGCGCGGGGAACACCGCGAGGAACCACAGCATCGCCATGCCCGCCGCCACCAGCGTGATGCGGTCCTGCTTGACGTCCTTGAGTGTGCGCTTCAGCGTCGCTTTCCAGTCTCGACGGGACAGGTCGACCGGCGAGTCTGGTTCGGTGTGGCCACGCTGGGGCGGCACCGGGTCCGGGCTCCTGTTCAAGCCCGCGCCATTCCTGGCGTCCTCGGTCCGCTGGCGTGCCATCGTCTAGGAAGAGCGTTCCCGCCGGCCGTTGCCTGAAACGGCTGCTCAGTCCTCGAACGTGTTGCAGGCGTCCGGGTCGCCGGTATCGAAGCCCGTGCGGAACCACGTTCGTCGCTGTGCCGACGACCCGTGGGTCCACGACTCCGGGCTGACCCGCCCGGTCGTGCGGCGCTGGATCCGGTCGTCGCCCACCGCCGCCGCGGCGTTCAGTCCCTCCTCCAGATCGCCCTGCTCCAGGATCCGGCGTTCGTACGTGCTGTGCCCCCACACGCCCGCCAGGCAATCCGCCTGCAGTTCTTGCTCGATCGACAGGGCGTTCGTCTGGCCGGGATCCTCGGACTGCAGCTCCCGGACCTTCTGGTTGATGCCGAGCAGGTTCTGGACGTGGTGGCCGACCTCGTGAGCGATGACATAGGCCTGGGCGAAGTCGCCGGCGGCCCCGAACCGGTGCTGTAGCTCGTCGAAGAACCCCAGATCCAGATAGATGGTGTGGTCCGGTGGGCAGTAGAAGGGGCCGACGTCGGCCGATCCGGGGCCGCATCCCGTCTGCGTCGCGCCGCGGAACAGGACCAGCTCGGACGGGCGATACGTCCGGCCGGATTCGGCGAAGACATCGGTCCACGTCGCCTGGACGTCGTCGAGCACGAACGAGACGAAGTCGACCTGCTCGGCCTCGGGATCCGGGGCGCCGGGGAGGGGCTCGCTCCCAGCCGGTGGCGCCGATGGGAAGCCGTCGAGCCCGGGGATGTCGCCTCCCCCGCCGAGGATGCGTCCTCCACCGAGCAGCGCCAGGACGAGGAGGATCAGGAGGCCGGGTAGTCCGGCCCGCATCGGGATGGGGAAGCCCCCGCTGGGACCCTGGGCCCGCCGGTCACGGAGGTGCCGGCTCCGCCGACCGCGTCGCCACCGCATACAGGGATGCTTCCCCGCCGCCGGCCGGCGGATGCCTCGGGCCGAGAGGTTGTCTGATTACTCCCAGACTGTGACGATGATGGCCATCACCACGAAGCCGATGATCCCATTGATCGCGTTGATCCAGAACAGCGTGGCCGTCTGGCGCTGATAGGCGTTGTTCACCCAGAT
Organism: Actinomycetota bacterium; assembly: GCA_035641375.1. Classification (GTDB taxonomy): domain Bacteria; phylum Actinomycetota; class UBA4738; order UBA4738; family CALAEC01; genus DASQUI01. Next base: position 678 of record DASQUI010000126.1, on the reverse strand, counting down.
CGTGGCCCCGACGATGCCCACGCCGACGAACAGGCCGAGGATGAGGCCGTCGCCGACCGTGCTGGCACCCGTGTGCGCGGCGATGGCCGCAAGGACCAGCGCCTCGAGGAAGTACGCCACGTACGTTCCGACGAACAGCACCGCATTGGGGCCTTCGCCGACCTGCTGGTCGGTGAGGCGAGCGGCTCGTTGCCACATCTTCCCCATCAGCGGAGGTGCGTACCAGATGGCCCCGAACGCGAAGTACGCGGCGGCGGCCACGGCGATGGCCAGGTAGTTCAGCTCGCTGAGCACGTCGAACGACATGCCGTCCTCCTTCCCCTCGGACGGTGCGTTTGTACCGCCCGGACGGGACGGAAGCAAGCAGGGGGGTCAGCCGGCGGCTGCGGCGGGGGCCGGCGTGGGGACGATCTCCAGCATGCGCTCGATGGAGCGGCGCGCCCGGCGTGCGACCTCCGTTTCGACCTCGATCCCGAACAAGCCGTCGCGAAGCGAGCGGGTCAGCTTGGCCGGCGTGATGGTCTTCATGTATTCGCACACCGCGTCCTCCTTGAGGGGCACGAACTCGGTGGCGGGGTTCTCCTTGCGGAGGCGGTGGAGGATGCCGGTCTCGGTGGCCACGAGCACGCGCGACGCGGTAGTGGCGGTGCTCTCGCGGACCATGCCTCCTGTTGACAG
>DASQUI010000125.1:0-7426 GCA_035641375.1 Actinomycetota bacterium | reverse complement strand
CGGCGGGGCTCGGCGAGCCGATGAAGGGCATCGAGATGTCCACGCTCGCCGAAGAGGACCGGCTGCAGCAGCGCGGCTGGTGACCGAACAGGTTCCCGCGCCGGAGCAGCACGGTCGCGCCGCGTTCGTCATCTCCCAGCTCTACTACTACGCGGCGGCGGTGATCGGCGTCGGCATGGTACTGGGCGGCCTGGTGGGGCTGCTGAACGGCGCTCGCATCGCCATCCTCCCTGATGAGTACCAGACCGCACGCGACGGCGTTCGCCAGATGCTGCAGGCGGTGGCCGTGATGATCCCCGGTGGCGTCACGCTGTGGTGGCACCTGCGCCAGGCGCGGCGTCGAGAGCGGCACCCCACCGAGGCGATGTTCTGGGGCGGGGCGCTCTACTACCACGCCGTCGCCCTCGTCTCGTTGGTGTTCATCCTCGTGGGGACGAGCATCATGTTGTCGTCGGCCGTCGACGCCGTCCTCCCACCGTGTCGGGTGGGCGGGTTCGCCGAGTATGGTCCGCCGCCGGGCGATCCTGACGCCCCGGTGGGGGAGTCGGAGACCCGCCCGTCGGAAGAGCGGATCTGTGAGCAAATCCCGGGGAACGAAACCCTCCGCCGCGTGCTCGACGGCGGCCTGCTCCTTGTCGCCGCGGTGCCGTTCTTCTGGTGGCACCTGCGGCAGGGGCGTCGGTTGACGACGACGGCGGCCGGCTAGTTCGGCTGGGTTCTGGCTCGCTATCATGACGCCGTGAAGGCAGGGGTCCTCGCCCTCCAGGGCGACTTCCGTGAGCATGCCGTCGTGCTCGGCGATCTGGGGGCCACACCCGTCCTGGTACGCACGCCGGCCGAGCTCGACACCGTCGAGTGTCTGGCGATCCCCGGCGGGGAGAGCACCGCGATCGCGAAGCTGGCCCGCAGCCGCGGGCTCGTCCAGCCCATCCGCGAGCGAGCCACGGGTGGGATGCCCATCCTGGGAACGTGTGCGGGGATGATCGTCCTCGCGGCTGAGGTGGAGGGTGGCCCCCCACTCCTCGAGCTCATGGACATCGCCGTGACCCGAAACGCGTACGGCCGGCAGGTCGACTCGTTCGAGGCCGACGTCGACGTGCGCGGACTGGGCAGCGTGCGCGGCGTGTTCATCCGCGCCCCGGTGGTTCGCCGCGTCGGTCCCTCGGTCGAGGTCCTCTCCGAGCACGCCGGTGAACCGGTGGTGTGCCGGCAGGGCTCGCTCGTCGCCGCGGCGTTCCACCCCGAGCTCGTCGGGGAGGATGCGCTGCACCGCGCCATGCTGGAGCTCGTCAGCTGATGTCCGGGCACTCCAAATGGTCCTCCATCAAGCACAAGAAGGCCGTGACCGATCAGCGGCGCGGCAAGATGTTCGCCAAGCTGCTCCGCGCTGTGGAGATGGCGGCCCGCGAGGGCGGCGGCAACGTCGAGGCGAACGCGACGCTCGCCTCTGCCGTGCAAAAGGCCAAGGACTACTCGGTCCCGCTGGACAACATCGAGCGGGCCATCAAGCGGGGATCCGGCGACACGGAGGGCGCTCGGTACGAGCCCGTCGTGTACGAGGGATACGCCCCCGGAGGCGTGGCCGTTCTCGTCGAGGCGCTCACCGACAACCGGAACCGCACGGGACAAGAAGTGCGGCACACGTTCTCCAAGACGGGCGGGAACCTCGGCGATCCGGGCAGCGTGGCATGGCAGTTCGAGCGGAAGGGCGTGGTCCTGGTTCCGACCGACGCCGCTCCCGATGAGGAGCGGATCCTCGAGATCGTCCTCGACGCCGGGGCGGAGGACCTGACCCGGGAAGGGGACCAGTGGCAGGTAACCACGGAAGCCACCTCGCTCCAGGCCGTCCGCTCGGCGCTGGAATCCTCAGGGATCCGGGTCGCCTCGGCCGAGCTGACCATGAACCCGCAGAGCACGGTGCCGGTGGCCGGAGGCGAAGCCAAGCGCGTCCTGGCCCTCATCGACGCCCTCGACGACCTCGACGACGTCCAGGCCGTCCACGCCAACTTCGACATCCCCGACGAGGTCCTGGCCGAGGTCGGCTGAGCCTGGCCCGCGGTTGAACTTTCTCCCGTTCCCTGCCGATATCCCTACGAAGGGGGCCGTATGCGCGTTCGACTCTCGGAGCGGGCCAGGGTGGTCCTGCTCGTGGCCGGCCTGGCGGTGACGGCGCTCGGCGCCACCGCGGCGCTGGCCAAGCTGGTCCTGCCCGAGGTCGGCCCGGACTCCCGTCCCGAGCCACGGACCGGCATCCCTGTGTCCGGGGTGCGTGCCCCCGTGCTCGTACCCATCATCGACATCCCCCCGGTCGAGGTGACTCCTCGCGCCGACGAAGGCGGCCGGGCCAAGGGCAAGGAGAAGGGCGCCCCGGGTCGGGGCCGCGGGAAGGCCAAAGGCAAGGCGAAGAATGGTGACCATTCCCACGGATCCGGTCGCCCAGATGGCGCCGGTGGCTCTACCGGAGGCGGCCAGGGAGGGTCCGGCGGCAAGGGCGGAGGAAAGAGCGCGGCCAGCGGGAAGGGAGCTGGAGCGGGGTCCAGCAAGAAACGCGCCTAGTCCCCCCGTTGTGAACGTGGACGGAGTCTGCCGTCAGTCATCCTCGGGCAGGTCGCCGCCACTGCCGGAAGAACCGGAACCCGTGGAGCTGGTGCCGCTCCCGGAGGTGCCGCTCCCGGAGGTGCCGCTCCCGGAGTTGTCCTCGTCCGAGCCGCTCCCGGACGAGCCGCTGCCCGAGCTGGAGGACGGGCCGGAGTTGTCCTCGTCAGCATCGCCTCCTCCCCCGGGTCCGCTGTTGCCGGCGTCGTCGTCGAGCGCGTCGATCGGGCCGGTCAGGGCGGCCGGCGGGGTCTCGACGGGGAGGAGCCGCGGACGGGGCACGTCGCCGTCGAACAGGTCGGCTCCGGGCGGTTGTCGGCGGAGGTCGAGAGGTGGCTCGCCGCGCTCACCCCGGAGCAACGAGACCCATCGGCGAGCTGATGGGTCTCTCCGCTCCTTCCATTTCCAGGCGCCACCGGCTAAATTACATGGGTGTAGTCCTTGACGGCGACGGGAGCGGGTCCGAGACTGAACGTATGTTCGAAAGGGTCGTGGTGGGTGTCGACCCGGGCACGGCGGCCACGGGCGTGGCGGTCGTTGGTGAGCGCCGGGGGGCACCGCCGGCGATCGTCTCCGCAGAGACCGTGCGCACGAGGCCGGGTTCGCCCGAGCCCCATCGTCTGCGCACCGTGTATCTGGCGGTGAGGGAGGCGCTGGCCGGCCACCACCCGTCCGGGCTGGCCGTCGAAAAGCTGATCTGGGGGAAGAACGCGGGCAGCGCCATGGGGGTGGCCAGAGCCACGGGAGTCATCCTCCTGGCCGCCGCAGAGGCGGGGATCCCCGCCCACGAGTACGCCCCTCTCGAGGTGAAGCTGGCCGTGACCGGGAACGGAACCGCCGCCAAGGAGGAGGTGCGGCGCATGCTCGAGCGGGTGCTGCGGATCGACGGCGTCCCCTCCCAGCCCGACGCCGCCGACGCCGTGGCCGTGGCCGTCTGCCACCTGGCCCAGTCCCGGTTCGTCGAGGCGGTCCGATGATCTCGTTCGTCGAGGGGACCCTGGCCGAGCGGCGGGGCGACCGCGTCGTCCTCGCCGCCGGCGGCATCGGGTACGAGGTCTTCGTTCCCGCCGGAACGCTGGCCGCGATGCCGGCCACGGGACGGGCCGCCCGGCTCCTGACCCATCTCCACGTGCGTGACGACGCCATGATCCTGTACGGCTTCTCCACCATGGCGGAGCGAGATCTCTTTCTCCTCCTGATCGGGGTCAACGGCGTCGGGCCGAAGGTGGCCCTGGCGGTCCTGTCGGTGCTCTCCGCCGAGGCCCTGCGGCGGGCCATCCTCGACGGCGACGCCGACACGATCACCGTCGTCCCCGGGGTGGGCAAGAAGGTGGCCGCGCGGATCGTGCTCGACCTGAAGGACAAGCTCGGCGGAGAGGTCGAGGTGCCCACCGCGGGGCCCCTGGCCGAGGTCCGCGAGGCCCTGGCCGGCCTGGGGCTGACCCCCCAGGAGGTCCACGCCGCCGTGAACGGCATGGACGTGGACGGGGAGCCTGTCGAGGACCTGCTGCGGCAGGCCCTGCGGCGGGTGGGGAGCAGGACGTGACCGACGACCGCATCGTCGCCGCCGCCGAGCTGGAGCTGGACCGAGAGCTCGACGCGGCCCTTCGGCCGCGACGCATCGAGGAGTTCGTGGGACAGGAGCGGGTCAAGGAGCAACTGGGGCTGCTCATCGAGAGCGCCGGGAAACGCGGCGAGTCCATCGATCATCTGCTGTTCTCGGGACCGCCGGGCCTCGGCAAGACCACGCTGGCCGGCATCGTGGCCAACGAGATGGGGGTGGTGCTTCGGCACACCTCCGGGCCGGCGCTGGAGCGGACGGCGGATCTGGCCGCGATCCTGACGAACCTCGACGAGGGGGACGTGCTGTTCGTCGACGAGGTGCATCGGATGCCCCGAGCCGTGGAGGAGGTGCTGTACCCGGCGCTGGAGGACTTCAAGCTCGACGTCGTGGTGGGCAAGGGGCCGTCCGCGCGAACGATCCGGCTGGACCTTCCCCGGTTCACGCTCGTCGCCGCGACGACCAGGCCGGGCATGATCACGCTGCCGCTCCGGGACCGGTTCGGCTTCTCACCCCGGCTCGACTACTACACCGAGGAGGAGCTGGCCCGCGTGGTGGTCCGCTCCGCGGGGATTCTCGGCATCGAGGTCGACGGTGAGGGCGCCGCCGAGCTGGCCCGGCGGGCCCGGGGGACGCCGCGGATCGCCAACCGGCTCCTGCGACGGGTCCGCGACTACGCCCAGGTTCGCGGCGACGGGAAGATCGGGCGCGCCGATGCCGCCGACGCGCTGGCGCTGTTCGAGGTCGACGAGCAAGGTCTCGACCGCATCGACCTCCTGATCCTCGAAGCGCTGGTGGACCGGTTCGACGGCGGCCCGGTGGGCCTCTCCACGCTGGCCGCGGCGATCGGGGAGGACCAGGGAACGCTCGAAGAGGTCTACGAGCCGTACCTGCTCCAGCTCGGCTTCCTCCAGCGGACCCCCCGCGGGCGACTGGCCACCGACCGCGCCTACCGCCACCTGGGCCGGGCCCCCGAGGGGCGCCTGGTCTAACCGCTTCCGGCGCCGGTGGCCCCGACCACCAGCATGAGCACGAGGACGTAGTGGCAGATGCTGGCGGCGACGACGCAGGCGTGCCACATCTCGTGGTACCCGAAGACGTCGGGGCGGAGGGTGGGGCGTCCCAGCCCGAACAGGATGGCTCCGCCGGTGTAGAAGAGCCCTCCGGTGAACAGGAGCAGGAGGGCGGGAATGCTCAGCACGGGAAGCGCGGCGGGCAAGGCGAACAGGGCCGTCCATCCCAGGGTCATGTACAGCGTCTGAGCCAGGACGGGGAACCGGTGCCCGGACAGGCGGAGAGCGACGCCGCCGGCGGCCCCTGTCCACACCACCGCCAGGATCGTGGTTCGCCACGCCCCCTCCAGGGCCAGGAGCGCGAACGGCGTGTACGTCCCGGCGATGAGGACGTAGATCATCGCGTGGTCCAGGCGGCGCAGCCACGCGCTTTCGCGTCCGCGGACGCGCAGGCGGTGGAAGGCGGCGCTGGCGGCGTACAGACCGGTGAGGCTGGCCGCGTAGACGGCCGCGGCCAGCGTGGCCGCGGAGCCGCGGGCCAGGGCGACGAGCGAGAGGCCGGCGGGGATCGACATCCAGAAGGCCACCTGGTGGAGGCGGCCGCGCAGCCGGGGGACGGTGAGGGTGTCGGTCATCAGGCCGCTCAACGCTAGCACGGGCCCGGCCGGGCACCTTCGCGCCCCAGGCGATATATATTGGAGGCCAGTCCGGCGGCAGAGCCGCCGTTTTTCATGGGAGATGCAGGATGATCGCAACCCTTCTGGCTCAGGCCCAGCCTCGCGGCAACGTCACATTCCTGATCTCGCTCGTGTTGATGGTGGCCATCTTCTACTTCCTCCTCATCCGGCCGCAGCAGCGCCGGGCCCGGCACCAGCGGGACCTCGTGCAGAGCCTCGAGGTGGGGGATGAGGTCGTCACGATCGGCGGGATGTTTGGAAGGATCCGCAGGATGACCGACGAGGAGGTCACGATCGAGGTGGCTCCCGGCACCGAGATCCGATTCGTGAAGCAGGCCATCGCCCGCAAGCGGGTCGTCGAACCGCTCGACCGGGAGGCCGGCGAGGAGGCCTGAGGCCGTGGCCGAGCCCACCTCGGCGCTCCTCACCTTCGAGGACATCAAGACCGACCCGGTGCTGTCGGCGTTCATCGCCCAGGCCGACCGGGTCATGGACGGGCTCGGCTTCACCGAGCACGGTTTCCGCCACGCCAACCTCTCCGGCAGCATCTCGCGCAACGTCCTGGACCGGCTCGGTCACGACGAGCGGACGATGACGCTGGGCGCCATCGCCGGCTACCTCCACGACATCGGCAACCTCATCTCCCGGGCCGTCCACGGGCAGACCGGAGCCGTCCTCGTCCAGCAGGTGCTCCAGGACCGGATGGACCCGCAGGAGCTGGCCGTGATCATGGGGGCGATCGGGAACCACGAAGAGGAGCACGGCATGGGAGCCGGTCCCGTCGTCGCCGCGGTCGTGCTGGCCGACAAGTCCGACGTCCATCGCTCGCGGGTCCGGAAGACAGACACCCTCGAGTTCGACATCCACGACCGTGTTAACTACGCGGCCGAGCAGTCGTTCCTGCGTGTAGACTCGCAGGCCAAAACCATCACCCTGGAGCTGACCATCGACACCGAGATCAGCCACGTGATGGAGTACTTCGAGATCTTCCTGGGGCGCATGGTCATGTGCCGACGGGCTGCGGAAGAGCTTGACTGTCGATTCCATCTGGAGATCAACGGAGCGAAACTGCTGTGAAGGGCATCGGGAAGCACGTCACCTCGATCGTCTTCGTCCTCGTGCTGGCCGGCACCGCCCTGGTCGGGTTCACCGTGTTCAAGCTCCGGCCCCTCCTCGGCCTGGACCTGATCGGCGGGGTGTCGGTGACGCTCACCGCCCCGGAGGGAACCGATCCCGAGGTCCTCACCGAGACGCTCGAGGTCATCCGGGAGCGCGTCGATGCGTTCGGCGTGGCCGAGCCCGACATCACCCGTCAGGGCGACCTCAACATCCTGGTCCAGATCCCGGAGTTCGAGAAGGCGGAGACGACCGGCGATCGGCAGGAGCGGCTACTCGATCTGATCGGGAAGACGGCCCGGCTCGAATACCGCATCGTCGAGGAAACGATCCAGCCCGAGGATCCGGCCTACGCCGAGACCAGGGTGACGCCGCGTGACGCCCCGGAAGCGCAGACGAGGAAGAGCGCGACGTACCTCTTGTCGGCCCCGGCGGCGCCGGCCGGTCAGACGCCCCCGCCCCAG
>DASQUI010000124.1:0-3023 GCA_035641375.1 Actinomycetota bacterium | reverse complement strand
GGGAGCCTTCGCCCGTGGACCACGGCATCGCATCGGATCGAGAGCTCCCGGAGATACCGGACGGCTCGTCCAGCCCCTCCTGGACTCGATCGACCGCGGCCAGATCGACGCGACAGAGGAGGACGTCCGATTCCTCCGATCCGTCGACGACCTCCTGCATCCCGCCCGCTGACCTCCACCCCGATCCGTGATACACAGCGCTGGCATGCGCGTGGAACGAGGGCTCTCTCCGATGGTGGTGGCCGCGGCCATCGGCGCGGCGTGGGGAGCGATCGGGTATCTCGTCCTGTGGGGGTACATCGCCCCGCTGTTCCCCAGCCGCCGGTTCGTGGTGGGGGCGGTGGGGACGACCCTGTTCCTGCCGGTGAAGACGGTGCTGCTGGCCATCCGCGGCCTGGAGTCGCTGGCCGGCCGGTCGTTCGAGCTTGCCTCGAACCACGCCTGGATCGGACTGGCCGCCGCGGCGACGGGGGCCGCCATGGCCGTGGCCGGCTACCTCGTGGTGCGGGTGGTCCGGAAGCGGTTCAGTCCCGCGTATTCCTGAAGTCGATGATGGCCGTGCGCAGATCCGTCATGTCCTCGATGGCGTAACGGCCTCCGACCCGGCCCCACCCGGTCCGCGTCCCCGAGGCCCCGCCGAACGGCTGGAGGGCCTCCCAGTAGTCGGTGGTGTCGTTGACGACCACGTTGCCGGTTCGCAGGGTGTCGATGAACGTGAAGGCGCGCTTCAGGCTCGAGGTGAACACGGCCGCCTGGAGCCCCAGGTGGGAGTCGTTGGCCAGGCGGATGGCCTCCTCGTCTGTGGCGAACGTGGTCACCGGCACCACCGGGCCGAACGACTCTTCGCGGAACAGGAGCGTATCGGTGGGCACCCCGTCGACCACGGTGAGCTCGTAGTACAGGTCGGTGGGGAAGCCGGTGGCCCGCCTTCCTCCGGCCAGCACCGGCATGCCCCGACCGCGGGCCTCGTCGAGATGGCGGTCCATCTTCGCCGCCACCTCGAAGTTGTTCAGGGGTCCCATCGTCGTCTTCTCGTCGAGTGGATCGCCCAGGACGACCTGGCCGGTCTCGTCGAGGAGCCGCTCCATGAACGCGTCGTGGACGCCGTCGGCGACGAGCACGCGCTCGGTGGCCACGCAGCACTGGCCGGACACGTACTGGGCCCCGTACGAGGCCATAGCCGCGGCCACGTCGAGGTTGGCGTCGTCGAGGACGATGACCGGGCCGTTGCCGGACAGCTCCATCAGCGTGCGCTTCAGCCCGGCGGCCCGGACAATGGCCTCGCCGGTCTCGTGGGAGCCCACGAAGGCCACGGCATCGACTCCCGGGTGGGTGACGAGCGCCGCCCCGGTCTCCCCGCTCCCCTGCACCAGCGCCACCGAGCCCGTGGGGAAGCCGGCCTCCTCCAGGATCTCGACCATCCGCGTGGCGATGAGCGGGGTGTGCTCCGAGGGCTTCAGGACGCACGCGTTGCCACCGGCCAGCGCGGGAGCCAGGAGCTCGGAGGGGATGACGAACGGGAAGTTCCATGGCGTGATGACCGCGTACACGCCGTTCGGCTTGCGGAACGTGAACATCCTCTTGCTCCGGTCCTCCGAGGGAAGGACCTCGGTGGTCAGCCGCTTCACGTCCTCCGCGGCGATGCGGAAGTTCTCGGCGGCCTCCTCGATCTCGGCCACGCCCTCGGTGTGGAGCGGCTTCCCCTGCTCCAGCGTGAGGGCCCGGCCGAGCTCCTCCTTCCGTGCCTCGATGAGCTCGGCGGCCCGATGCAGGAGGGCGGCCCGTTCGAACGCCGTCATCGCCTCGAGGACCGGCTGTCCCCGTCGCGCACCGGCCACCGCGGCGTCGACGTCCTCCCGTGCCGCGATCGGCACGCTGCCCAGCGTCTCCCCCGTGACCGGGCTGCGCACCTCGATGACGCTCTCGCCTCGCCCCTCGGTCCATGCCCCGTCGATGAAGAGCCGCTCGGCCATGGCCGTCACCATATCGCTCGCCGTCGTCCCGGGGCGTCGAACGAACCGTCCTCTCGTTGTCCGTTCCGTCCTCCCCCCAGGCGGTCCCTCTCGCTATCCTCGGCTGATGCGGATCGCCGTGCTCGGCGCGGGGGCCATGGGAGGGGCCGCCGCTCGCCTCATCGCCCGCCATCCCGTGGAGCTTGCCGTGCTCGACACCAACGGCGTCCGGGCCGAGCGCACCGCCGCGGCCGCCGGAGCGACGGCCGTCTCCCTCGACGGGACCGACGAGGCCCTGGAGAAAACGCTCGGCGACGTCGACGCCGTGGCGGCGTGTCTTCCGTACCGGCTCAACCTTCGCGTCATGGAAGCGTCGCTGCGGGCCGGCTGCCCGTACGCGGACCTCGGCGGACTGTTCCACACCACGCTCCGACAGCTCGAGCTGGGCGATCGGTTCCGCGAGGCGGGCCTTCCGGCCGTGCTCGGGATCGGGATGGCCCCGGGGATCACCAACCTCCTGGCCAGGCTCGGCTCCGAGCGGCTGGACACCGTGACCTCCGTCGACCTCGTGAACGGCTCCATCGATCCGGGCGGGTTCGGGGTGCCGTACTCGGCGGAGACCATCCTCGATGAGTTCACCGCGCCGGCCATGGTGTTCGAGGGTGGCGAGCTTCGTGAAGTGCCGGCGGCCTCGGGGGGGATGCGGTGGACGCTCCCCGAGCCGGTCGGCGAGATGGAGGCCGTGTACACGCTGCACTCCGAGCTGGCCACGCTGCCGCGGACCATCGAGGGCGTGCGCGACGTGCGGTGGCGGCTGGCCCTGCCCCCCGACGTCGAGCGCGGCTTCCGGATGCTCGTCGATCTGGGGCTGGCCTCGGACGAAGCGGTGGAGACGCCCTCGGGCCCGGTGGCTCCTCGGGACGTCCTCCTGGCCATCCTGGCCCGGGCTCAGGCCCCCGGCGGTCCGCCCCAGGACCGCGAGGCCACCGACGTCCGCGTGGTGGGGACGGTGGAAGGCCTGCCGGCCACGTTCCTGGGCCGGGTGCTGTGCCTCCCGCCGCCGGAGGGGAT
>DASQUI010000123.1:0-14418 GCA_035641375.1 Actinomycetota bacterium | reverse complement strand
CCGGGGTGGCGGCCGGGAACGCCGCGGCCGCGCACTCGGGCCTCTCCAGCGTGCTGCTCCAGGTCGCGGTGGGCATCCCCGTCTACATCGCCGCCGGGCTCCTGGCCCTGGCGACCGTGAGGGCCCTGGCCCGGGTCCGGGCGGCCGAGTGAGAAGGACCGAACAGCGCGCACGCCCCGCTGAAGTCACGAGTCAGGGCCTGATTCCGAGCTCTCGGCGGGATGCAGCGTTCTGAAGGCTCCTAGGCGTCTATATCTCGTGAGGGAAGAGCGCGATGATGCCCTGGCCATGACCCACGAGACGCCGCTCGAGCGAGGTAGGCTGGGGGACCTGTACGTCCGGCACGCGCCTGAGGGCATCCGTCTCGCGTTCCTGTTGACGGGCGACCGAGCGCTGGCCGAGGACCTCGTGCAGGAAGCGTTCGCGCGGCTCGTGGGCCGACTGCGGCACCTTCGCGAACCACACGCGTTCGGTGCCTACCTCCGTCGGACGATCATGAACCTCGTGACCAGTCACTTCCGCCGCCGACGCATCGAGCGCGCCTACCTGGAACGGGTCGCGGGGCGCCGAGAGGTTGAGACGAATCCCAACTCCGAACTGGACGAGAGGATGCACGCAGCTCTGCTGGGCCTGCCCAAGCGTCAGTGCGCAGCGCTCGTCCTGCGCTTCTACGAAGACCTGTCGGATGTGCAGACGGCTGAGGTCCTCCGATGCTCGGCCGGGACCGTCCGGTCCCTCGTCTCACGAGGCATGAAGACCCTGCGGAGTGAACTGGGGGGAGTATCCCGATGATGGACGAGCGCGAACTCCGCCAGATGCTCGAGCGCCGCGCCGCGACGATCTCGGCGACGCCGACGGATGAACCCAAGGCGATCCGGCGGGCGCGTCGGCGCCTGGCCCTGAACGCGACGGTGGCAGGAATCCTGGGGGTCGCGGTGGTCGCGGGAGGGCTCGCCGGGCTGCGAACGATCCGGGCGACGCTGATCCCCGCGGACCGGCCCACACCGCCGCCCCCGTCGGGGGGGAAGCTGGCGTACGCGCTCGACGGCGACATCTACGTCGCCGAGTGGGACGGTTCGAACGCGGTCCGCATTGCCGACGGCCGTTGCGGGGCAGAGTACTGGGCTGAGGGCCTGTTGTGGTCGCCAGACGGGAGATACCTGGCCTATCGGCACGAAAGCTGTCCGCCCGATTTCGAGGTGCCAAGCGGCGTCGTCATCAGCGATCCGGAGGGCAACGTCGTCGCAGAGTTCCCCGGCGCAGAGTTCACCGACCGGGGGCATGCCTGGCGCATCGCATGGTCGCCTGACTCCACGCGCTTCGCGACCTGGGTCACGTACGGCGAGACGATCGGCGTCTTCGGTCTCGACGGCACACGGCACGCGCTGCTCAGCGTGCCACCCCTCACGAGCGGCCCCGTCGACCCGAGCTGGTCGCGGGACGGGAGATCCCTCCTGGTTCCCCCCGACGTGGTGGTCCCGCTCGACGGGAGCGCGCCATACACGGATTCGTCGGCCCATCGATGGCTTTCGCCCGACGGATCGCGCGTGGCTTTCGTTGGGGACGACGACAACCCGCTCCTCGTCGCCGAGGCCGACGGCTCCAACCCTCAGGTGGTGTTCGATGGCCCGGTCGTCGTGGGCGAGCCGCCCGTCGTATGGTCACCTGCCGGTGACCGGATCGCCTTCACGTCGAGAGAGGCAGGATCGTTCGACCTCCGGGTGGTCGACCTGACGACCGGGACCGTGACGCTGCTGGCCGACGCGTACGGGGACGTCCTGCTCTCGGTCATCGACTTCTCGCCCGAGGGCGATCGAATTCTCTTCTCCAGGCCCGAGGGCATCGGCTCACTGTGGAGCGTCGCCGTCGACGGCTCCGACCCCCGCCGCCTCGTTTCCGGAACCTCGTCGGGCGATTGGAGCCGCGGCACTACGACCGGCTGAATCCAGCCCGCCCGGATCGACCCCGCAGCCGGGCCTTGAGCGGTTGGGGGAGGCCGATCGAGTGGCTCGAACGGAGCGGGGGGAGAGGGATTCGAACCCTCGAGCCGCCTCGCGACGGCCAGCGGTTTTCAAGACCGCCCCGTTCGTCCGCTCCGGCATCCCCCCACGACGAGTGTAGCGGGAGGGAAGTCGGGATCCGATGTCGAATCGGATACTCGGGGAGCGCGACGGCCTGCGGACTGCGAGAGCGTCAGACGGCTCTGACCCCTACGGGCCGGTCAGGACCCGCCGCTCCTCCGGGAGATACGGGTGCAGGACGTCCGGCACCCGGACGCTTCCGTCCTCCTGCTGGTGGTTCTCGAGGAGGGCGATGAGCATCCGACCGACCGCGCACGCCGTTCCGTTCAGCGTGTGGACGGGTTGGTTCGCCTCCGGGAGCCGGACCCGCGTCCCCAGTCGCCGCGCCTGGTAGTCGGTGCAGTTCGAGCACGACGTCAGCTCCCGATACCGCTGCTGCCCGGGAAGCCACCCCTCGATGTCGTACTTCTTGGCCGCCGAGGCCCCCAGGTCGCCCGTGCACACGTTGACGACGCGGTACGGCAGACCCAGCCCGCGGGCGATCTCCTCCTCGCACGACAGCAGGAACTCGTGCTCCTCCCACGAGGCGTCCGGCATCGTGTACGAGAACATCTCGACCTTGTCGAACTGGTGGACGCGGAAGATGCCGCGGGTGTCCTTCCCGTACGCGCCGGCCTCGCGTCGGAAACACGTCGAGTAGCCGACCAGGCGCAGCGGAAGCCCTCCTGGCTCGAGGATCTCGCCCTGATGGAACCCGGCCAGCGGCACCTCCGACGTCCCGGCCAGGTACAGCTCGTCGTCGCGGGTCACGTAGATGTTCGCTTCGTCGGTAGGCAGGAAGCCGGTTCCGAACATCGCCTCCTCGCGGACGAGCACCGGGGGGATGACGGGAACGAATCCCTTCGGGGTCAGCATGTCGAGGCAGTACCGGACCAGGGCCCACTGGAGCCAGACGGCGTCGCCGAGCAGGTACGCGAAGCGCGAGCCGGCGACCTTGGTGGCCCGATCGATGTCGAGGACGCCGAGGGCCTGGCCCAGATCCACGTGGTCCTTCGGCTCGAACCCGAACGCCGGGGGGACACCCACCTCTCTGACCACGACGTTGTCTTCATCCGTCTCTCCCACCGGCACGCTGTCGTGCGGCGGGTTGGGCAGCCGGCCCAGCAGCACGGTCACGGCCTCGTCCGCCTCGGCCAGCTGCGGCTGGAGCTCGTCGAGCCGGATGCTCACCTCCTTCAGCGAGGCGATGAGCTGCTCCCGCTCCCCCGGCGTGGCCCGGGACACGGCCTTGGAGCCGCGGTTCTGCTCGGCGCGCAGCTCCTCGACCTGCACGTTCAGCTCGCGGCGGCGGCGGTCGGCCTCGAGCAATCGATCGACGTCGGCGGAGAGCGCGGGATCGCGGCGGCTCAGCGCCGTCTTGACCGGCTCGGGGTCCTCCCGCAGGGACTTCAGGTCGAGCACTACGACGCCCGGGCGGCCACGCTCTGACCGAGGGCCAGCTGGATGGCCTCGGACTCTTCGTCGGACAGGTTGTGCTCGGACGTCCCGCGGCTGACCGGCTTGGCGTAGCAGCGCGTGTCGGCCCGCCCGTTGATCGACGTGATCACCAGCCCGTCGCCGCCGGCGTTGAGGAGTGCCGCCGAGTACGACAGTTGTCCGCCCATGTCCTCGAACGCGTCGTAGCGAACCAGCCCAACGCGCTGGATCGCCCCCCGCACTCCCGCGGCCAGCGTGCGATCGTCGCCGGCCAGCTGCCGCACGGCCGATTGGAGCTTGGCGATGGCCTGAGCCTGCTGACGCATGGCCTTGGCCATCTCCCGGTCGGGGACGGAGCCGCCGCCCCGGAGCCGGCCCCGGGGCATGGCCGCGACGAGGATGAAGACGGCGAGCGCGGCGAGGCCCAGGCTCACCAGCACGAGGAGCGTGAGGACCTGGTTGGAGAAGGTCATGTGGGTTGTCCTGGCTGGGTCCAGCGGAGTATACCTGCCTGAACGAGTGCGGCCGATGGGGGCCGCCGACCGTGAGGAGGACGGCGTGGGAGAGACCCCGGTCGTGGAGCTGCTCCGTGGGTGCCCCATCTTCGAGGGGCTCTCCGACAAGGAGCTCGATGCGGTACGGCGGATCGGGAAGGAGGTCTCGTTCCCGGCCGGACGGGAGATCGTGAAGCAGGGAGCGACCGGGGTGGGGTTCCATCTCATCATGGAGGGGCAGGCTGCGGTGGAGAAGGACGGCCAGAACATCGCCGACCTCGGTCCGGGCAAGTACTTCGGTGAGATGTCGCTCATCGACGGCGGGCCGCGCTCCGCCACCGTCCGTGCCGAGAGCGACGTTCGCACGTTCTCGCTGGCGTCGTGGAGCTTCAGCGCACTGCTCGACGACAACCCGTCCATCGCCCGGACGATGCTGGTCGAGCTGTCGAAGCGTATCCGCAACGCCGAGCGATCAGAGACGCACTGACGAAGGAGGGAGCATGGACGCCGGTCGCCTGAAAGAGGTTCCACTGTTCGCCGACCTCGACCACAAGCGGCGGGAGCAGCTCGCCAAGTGGTCCGACGAGGTCGAGGTCGATGCCGGGAAGCACATCGTCACCCAGGGCGAGTTCGCCCACGAGTTCTTCGTGATCGAGGAGGGAACCGCCGACGTCACCAAGGACGGCGAGAAGATCAACGAGCTCGGCCCCGGCGACTGGTTCGGGGAGATCGCCCTGGAGGAAACCGACCGGCGGACAGCGTCGGTGGTGGCCACCTCGCCGATGCGCCTCATCGTCATGTTCGGCCGCGACTTCCACGAGATGGAGGCGGAGATGCCCGGCGTGGCCCGCGAGGTCCGCAGGGTGATCGAGGAGCGGCTGGGTCGCGGAAGCTGACCGCGGCGCCTGAGGCTTGCATCCCTGGGGAGGATTTGTCGCTACACTTGGAGGCGTTGCGGGCGTGCTGGAATTGGTAGACAGGCGCGGTTCAGGACCGCGTGCTCGTAAGAGCGTGGAGGTTCGACTCCTCTCGCCCGCACCCTGAGTAGGCTCCTGATCGAGCCACCCCGGATCTCGGTTCTCCAGGGAAAGCGGTCCGGAACGCCCGACTATAATCGCAGGCGGCCGGGGAAAGGGCGCGATGAGCATCCTTCGGGACTTCGAGCACCGCCTGGAACGCATCGTCGAGGGGGCGTTCACCAAGGCGTTCCGCTCCGGCGTCCAGCCGGTGGAGCTGGCCCGCCGCATCATCCGCGAGATGGATGCCAACAAGACCGTGGGCCTCAAGGAGGTCTGGGTCCCCAACCGCTACGTGTTCCGCCTGTCCCAGGAGGACCGGGAGCGGTTCTCGGGGATGGAGCGCGGCCTGGCCCAGGAGCTCGAGCAGCTGGTCATCCAGGGGGCCAAGGAACGGGGGTTCGGGCTGGTCGCCGCCCCCGAGGTCGAGTTCCAGACCGATGAGCGCCTCAAGCGGGGGGACTTTCGCGTCCGGACCGAGCTCACCGAGGAGACCGGACCACCCCAGCCCGGAGCGGGGGCGCTGCCCGGACACGCCCTGCTGGCCCTGGTCGAGAACGGCCAGACCGTGAAGGAGTTCTCGCTCGGCCAGGGCAGCACCGTGATCGGGCGCCTGGCCGGCTCCGACATCGAGCTCGACGATCCCGGGGCCAGCCGCCGGCACGCCGAGGTCCGTCGCGATGGAGATGCGTACGTCGTCGCCGACCTCGGCTCGACGAACGGCACCCTCGTCAACGGCTCCGAGATCGGGGAGCACGCCCTTGCCGACGGGGACCGCATCACGATCGGACACTCGACGCTCGAGTTCCGGAGGGGCTAGGACGTGCCGCCGGTCGTCATCACGGTCCTGAAGATCCTGCTCCTGGTCCTCCTCTACTTCTTCGTGTACCGGGCCGTTCGAACGATCGCCGGCGACCTGTACGGCGGGGGGGCGCCTCGCGAGCAGGCCCGGCCCGCGGAACGGCGGCCGCGCCGGCCGAAGGGTGGCACGCCGGGGCGACTCGTCGTCCTCGACGAGCAGGGCACCAAGGTGGCCACGCATCGGCTCGGCGGGACGCTCGTGATTGGGCGGGACCCCTCGGTGGAGGTCCGCCTCGACGACACGTACGCCTCGCAGCAGCACGCCCGCATCAGCGAGCGCAATGGCGCGTGGCTCGTCGAGGATCTCGGCTCGACGAACGGCACCTACCTGAACCGGCGGAAGGTCACCGTGCCGAGCCAGCTGGCCCCGGGCGATCGGATCCGGATCGGCAACACCTACATCGAGGTGCGGAAATGAGGGTTCGGGTCGCCGGAGCCTCAGACGTGGGACGGGTGCGCGAGCGCAACGAGGACTCCTATCTCGTGGACGATCCGCTGTTCGCCGTGGCCGACGGCCTCGGCGGCCACCAGGGCGGAGAGGTGGCCTCGGCGGTGGCGCTGGAGACGCTGGGCCAGGCGGCGGCGGCCAGCGACGGGGAGGCGCGGATCCGGGACAAGCTCCGCGACGGTGTGCTCGACGCCAACCGCGCAGTGTTCGAGCGCGCCGCCGGCGACTCGGCCCTGTCGGGGATGGGGACCACGCTCACCGCGCTGGTGGCCGGAGCCGGGCGGTTCCACCTGGCGCACGTGGGTGACTCACGGGCCTACCTCCTCCGCGACGGCGACCTCTCCCCGCTCACCGAGGATCACACGCTCGTCCGGAAGCTCGTCCGGGAGGGGCGGCTGACGCCCGAAGAGGCCGAGATCCACCCCCAGCGAAGCATCCTCACCCGGGCCCTCGGCATCGACGATGACGTCGAGGTGGATCAGGCCACCGTGGAGATCCGCCCCGGCGACCGGCTGCTGCTGTGCAGCGACGGCCTTACGTCGATGGTTCCCGACGACCGCATCCACGAGCTGCTGTCGGGGCAGGACCCCGACACAACGTGCCGTGCCCTGATCGAGGCGGCCAATGCCGCCGGTGGTCAGGACAACGTCACCGTGGTCGTTCTGGACGTCGTCGACACCGAGGACCCGCCGGCGACCATCCCGGCCGAAGCGGCCTCCCCCGGCGTGCGGGCCCGCCCGCGGGCCTCCGCCCACCCGCGCCGGCGCCGCGGTCGTCGCGCCCTCCTGTGGACCGTCGTGGTCGTGATCCTGCTCGGCGCCGGATTGTTCGGCTGGCGATCCTACGCGGACCGGCAGTGGTTCGTCGGGGTGCACCAGGGCCGCGTCGCCCTGTACCGAGGGGTCCCCGTCGAGGTCCTGGGCATCGACCAGTTCACCCTCGTCGAGGAGACCCTGCTGCCGTCGACCGAGGCGCGCCGGCTCCAGCCGTGGAGGGAGCTCGACGGCGGCATCACCGCCGGTTCGGAGGCGGAGGCCCGGCAGATCATCGCCCAGATCGAGCAGGATCTGGCCCCCCCACCGGCCATGGCCACGCCGTGAGCGCCACCGCCCAGTCGCAGCGCCGCCGCCGCAACTCCGAGCTCGGTCTCGTGATCCTGGCCACGATCCTGGCCCTGGGGGCGTACGCGCTGGTCGGGCTGGGCCGCGACGAGCGGGTACCGGTCGGCATCCTCGCCTACGGGTTGCTGGTGTCGGGCGGCTACGTGTTCGCTCACCTCGTCGTGCGGCGGTTCGCTCCCGACGCCGATCCGATCTTCCTTCCCACCGCAGGCCTGCTGTCCGGCCTAGGGTTCGCCGTGATCTACCGCCTCGATCCAGACCGCGCCGCCGCGCAGGCGGGGTGGCTGCTGTTCGGGCTGGTGCTCTTTGCGCTGACCCTCGTCGTCGTCCGCGACCACCGGCAGCTCGACGCGTTCACCTACACGATCGGCTTCCTCGGCCTGGTGCTCCTGCTGCTCCCGCTGGTCCCCGGGCTCGGCACCGAGGTGCGCGGGGCCCGGGTGTGGATCGACGTCGGCGCTCTGCGGTTCCAGCCGGCCGAGATCGCCAAGGTGCTCATCGTCGTGTTCGCGGCGTCGTATCTCTCGGCCCGCAAGGAGCTGCTCGCCGTGGCCACGCGGCGGCTGGGTCCGCTGGCACTCCCGGAACCGCGGCACCTCGGACCGCTGCTGTTCGCGTGGCTCGTGTCGCTGGCCGTCCTGTTCTTCCAGAAAGATCTGGGGTCGTCGTTGCTGTTCTTCGGCCTCGTCGTCGTCCTACTGTGGGTGGCCACGGCGCGGTTCGCCTACCTGCTGATCGGGACGGTGATGTTCGCTGCCGGGGCGGCGTTCGCGTACCGGACGTTCACCCACGTGCAGGACCGGATCACGGTCTGGCTCCACACGTTCGATCCCGAGTTCATCCAGGACGAGGGCTACCAGATCGCACAGTCGCTGTTCGCCATGGCCACCGGAGGCATCGCCGGCACCGGTCTCGGTCAGGGACGTCCGCAGGACATCCCCGACGCGCCGACCGACTTCGTGTTCGCCGCGGTGGGGGAGGAGCTCGGGCTCCTCGGCACGATCGTGCTCCTGCTCCTGTTCGTGATGCTGGTGGCTCGGGGGTTCCGAACCGCGCTGACCCGGGCCGACGACTTCGGACAGCTCCTCGCCGCGGGGCTGGCCACGATCCTGGCCCTGCAGACGTTCGTCATCGTCGGAGGAGTGACCCGGCTGATCCCGCTCACCGGGATCACGCTGCCGTTCGTCTCGTACGGCGGGTCGAGCCTGGTGGCCAACTTCGCTCTGCTGGCGCTGCTGGTCCGCACCTCGGCCGGGCCGGCCCGCAAGGAGGACGGCGGCTGATGGAGCGGCAGATCCGGCGGCTGGCCACGGCGTTCCTCATCCTGTTCGGCCTGCTCGCCGTCAACGTCAACTACATCCAGGTCATCGCCGCCGACGACCTGGCCAACCATCCGGCGAACAAGCGCCTCCTGATCCAGGAGTACGACATCAACCGGGGAACTATCCTGGCGTCCGACCGCTCCACGGTGCTGGCCAGGAGCCGGGCCACGACCGACGACCTGAAATACCTGCGACGGTATCCGCGGGGCCGCCTGTACGGGCATCTCACCGGCTTCTACTCGTTCGTGTTCGGACGCTCCCGGCTGGAGCAGTCGTTCAACCCGTACCTGTCGGGGCGTTCCGACGAGCAGCTCCCACAGCGGTTCATCGACGAGGTCCTGGGTCGAGATCAGCGTGGGGCCAGCATCGTGCTGTCGATCGATCCCCGGCTCCAGAAGATCGCCGATCGAGGGCTCGGCGCCCGCCAGGGCGCGGTGGCCGCGATCAATCCACAGACCGGCGAGGTGCTGGCCCTGGCGTCCCGACCGTCGTACGACCCGAACCCGCTGTCGTCGCACAAGCCCCGGGAGATCCGCCGGACGTGGGACCGGCTCAACGCCGACCCCGACAAGCCCCTCCTGTCGAACGCCAGCGACCAGTTCTTCCCGCCGGGGTCGACGTTCAAGGTCGTCGTCGCCGCCGCGGCGCTGGAGAACGGGATGGGACCGAACAGCACCGTTCCCAACCCGCTGGAGCTCGATCTCCCCCAGACCACCGAGACGCTGGAGAACTTCGGGGGGAGCCAGTGCCCCGGCGGCTCCCAGATCTCGCTGGCGCAGGCGCTCCAGGTGTCGTGCAACGTGGCCTTCGGCCAGTTCGGGCTGAAGCTCGGTGGCGAGAAACTCGCCGAACAGGCCCGGCGGTTCGGCTTCAACCAGACCATCCCGTTCGACGTCCCCTTCCAGGAGGGGGCCTTCCCCGACCCATCGGCGTTCGACCAAGACCAGCCGGGGCTGGCCTTCTCGGCCATCGGGCAGAAGGACGTCCGGGTCAACGTGTTGCACTTGGCGCTGGTGGCCGGCTCGATCGGGAACGACGGGGTGCTGATGACCCCCCGGCTGGTCCGCGAGATCCGCGATCCGTCGGGACGCGTGCTGCGAACGCTCCAGCCGGAACCATGGGGGGAGCCGATGTCCGCCTCCAGCGCCCGCAAGCTCACCCGGATGATGACGGCCGTGGTCGAAGCGGGCACGGCCACCGGCGCCCAGATCCCAGGGGTGAGCGTGGCCGGGAAGACCGGAACGGCCCAGCATCCCGGGGGGGACCCCCACGCCTGGTTCCTGGCCTTCGCTCCCGCAGAGGACCCCACCATCGCCGTCGCCGTGGTCGTCCTGAACGGTGGCGACCTGGGCAGCGAGGCCACCGGCGGGGCGGTGGCCGCCCCCATCGCCCGCGAGGTTATGGAGGCGGCCCTTTCCGGCTGAACCGGGTAGATATGGGGACGGCATGCCGGAACGCGTCCTCGGAGATCGCTATCGGCTCGGGCCCCGCGTGGGCAGCGGCGGGATGGCCACCGTCTACCGGGCCACCGATACTGTTCTGGACCGCCCGGTGGCGGTCAAGGTCCTGGCCACGCCGTACGCCGGCGACGAGAACGCCGTCGAACGGTTCCGCCGGGAGGCTCGCGCCGCCGCCGGCCTGAACCATCCGAACGTGGTGGCCGTGTACGACCATGGCTCGACGGACGGCAGCCACTACATCGTCATGGAGCACGTCGAGGGCGCAACGCTCGCCGACGTGCTGCGCGACGACGGGGCTCTGCCGCCGGAGCGAGCCGCCGCCATCGCCATCGCCGTGACCGCCGCGCTCGCCGCCGCCCACGAGCAGGGACTGGTGCACCGCGACGTGAAACCGGCCAACGTGCTCCTCACCGAGGACGGCCGGGCCAAGGTGACCGACTTCGGGATCGCCCGGGCCGCCGATGGAGCCTCGCTCACCGCGACCGGCAACGTGATGGGGACGGCGACGTACATCGCCCCCGAGCAGGCCACCGGCAAGACGGTCGACGCTCGGACCGACATCTACTCGCTCGGCTGCGTCCTCTACGAGATGCTGGCCGGGCGCCCCCCGTTCGCGGCCGATTCCCCACTGGCCGTGGCTTCGATGCACGTGCGCGAAGCACCCGTTCCTCCATCGGACCTCCGCGACGAGGTGCCCCCTCCGCTGGAGGCCGTGGCCCTTCGGGCCATGGCCAAGGACCCCGCCGACCGCTTCGACAGCGCCGCGGAGATGGGGGCAGCGTTGGAGGCGGCGGTCGGCCAGACGACCCGGCCGATCGAGCGACAGGACACCGCCGTGCTCCCCGCGGCCCCTCCCGCGGAGCAGCCGGGGAAGCGCCGGTGGCTCCCCTGGGCGTTCGCCGCCGCGGTGCTGGCCGCCATCGGGCTGTTCCTGCTGCTCCGCCCCGACCCCCTGGCAGTGGACCGGCCCGGCCGCGCTGCCGCTCCTCCCGCTCCGAGCCCCTCGCCCTCCCCGTCGCCCTCCCCGACCCCGCTCACCGTGGGGAACGCCTATGAGGCGCTCGTCGCCGTGCTCGAGGACGGGGTGGAGGCCGG
The DNA here is from genome assembly GCA_035641375.1 of Actinomycetota bacterium. Lineage (GTDB taxonomy): Bacteria > Actinomycetota > UBA4738 > UBA4738 > CALAEC01 > DASQUI01. The sequence continues at coordinate 3,104 of DASQUI010000123.1, read as the reverse complement.
CGGGATCACCGTCGAGGCCGCGGACGACGTCCTCGAACGAGTGAACAAGGCCGTCGAGAAGTACGAGGAGGGCAAGCTGGAGGAGGCGCTGAAGGAGCTGGGGGACGCCCGGAAGAAGGTCGCCGAGCGCACGGCCGGCGGCGAGATCGAGTCCGACTGGGCCGCCACCACCGGCGCGGCCATCGACGACCTGGAGACGGCCATGCTCGCCGACCCCCCACCCGACGTGAAGGACGAGGGCGGCGAAGACGGCGACAACAGCGGCCCCGGCGGGGGCGGAGGGAACGGCAAGGGGAACGGCGGGAAGGGCGAGGAGGACTGAAAACCCCGCCAAGAGGCGCTAGCATTCGTCCCAGACCCTATGGCTGATGGCTCCAAGCGCGTGCTGGCCGGCCGCTACGAGATCGACAACGCGGTCGGACAAGGCGGGATGGCGAAGGTGTTCAGGGGCACCGATTCGGTGCTCGGCCGCACCGTGGCCGTCAAGGTGCTGGCTCCCGAGTTCGCCCGGGACAGCCAGTTCGTGAAGCGGTTCCGCCGGGAGGCCCAGGCCTCCGCCGCGCTCAATCACCCCAACATCGTCTCGGTCTTCGACACCGGCTCCGAGAACGGCATCCACTACATCGTCATGGAGTACCTGGAAGGCCGGACGCTGAAGGAGGTGATCTCGGCCGAGGGGCGGCTCCACCCGGATCGAGCGACGGAGATCGCCGAATCCATCTGCCGCGCCCTCGGCACCGCCCACCAGCAGGGTCTGGTCCACCGCGACGTGAAGCCCGGGAACATCATGCTGCTTCCCTCGGGCGAGGTGAAGGTGATGGACTTCGGCATCGCCCGGGCCACCACCGGGGAGGCGCTCACCCAGACGGCAGCCGTGCTGGGCACGGCCTCGTACTTCTCGCCTGAGCAGGCCAAGGGGGAGGCCGTCGATGCCCGCTCGGACGTCTACTCGGTGGGCTGCGTGCTGTACGAGATGCTGACCGGGCGGGCTCCGTTCGTCGGCAGCTCCGCGGTGGTGGTGGCGTCGATGCACGTGCGGGAGGAGGCCCCGGTGCCGTCGGGCCTCAACCCCGACATCCCCCGGGCCCTCGACGCGGTGGTGATGAAGGCGCTGGCCAAGAACCCGGCCAACCGCTACCAGTCCGCCGCCGAGATGGTGCAGGACCTCCAGCGGGTGCGCGAAGGCCTGCCCGTCGCCGCAACCCCGATCCTGCCCGGGGAGCCCACGCAGATGGTGACCCGTCCGGTGTCCGAGGGGACGCAGGTCATGCCGCCGCTGGCCGAGGAAGAGGAGGAGCCGGAGGGGAGACGCACGTGGCTGATCGTCGCCATCACCATGCTCGTGCTGGCCCTGCTCGGCATCGCCGCGTTCTTCCTCATCCGCGAGCTCACCTCGGGTCCACCGACCGTGGTCGTCCCCAACGTGCTCAATCGGAAAGCGGATGACGCCACGCGGCGCCTGAAGGCGGAGGGGTTCCGGGTGGAGGTGACCGAGCAGGCCAGCGAGACCGACAAGGGGCTTGTCTTCAAGACGGAGCCGAAACCGGGCGCGCGTGTCCAGGAGGGGTCGCTGGTCACGATCTTCGTCTCCACCGGTCCGAAGCCCGTTGAGGTCCCAGATCTCTTCGGGAAGAGCGTCGACGAGGCTCGGACCGAGCTCGAGGCCGTCGGCCTGCGCCTCGGTGCGATCGAACGGGTCGTCACCGACGACTTCGAGGCGGGAACGATCTTCGAGCAGAACCCTCCGGCCGACGAGAAGATCAAGCCGGGGAAGGCCGTCGACGTCGTGGTGGCCAAGGAGGACACGTCGCGCATCGTCCCCAACGTGGTGTGCAAGGACCTCGACACGGCCAAGGACCTGATCGAGGCGCAGAACCTCGAGATGAAGGTCGTGGACAAGGAGTTCTCGCTGTCCTGCGCCGAAGGCACCGTGGCCCGGCAGAACCCGCAGGCCGGGGAGCAGGTCGAGGCAGGCTCGAGGGTTCGCGTGTGGGAGTCGGACGGTCCGCCGCCGGAGAGCCCGGACGACGAAGAATCTCCGTGAGCCTCTGGTTCGCGCCGGAGACGTTCACCGACGAGGAGCGTTCGGCGCTCGCCCCCCACTTCACCGACCTCGACGGCCCCGTCTTCGCCCTGATCAACCTGCCTGAGGTGACGAAGGGCGCGCTGTTCGCTCGGTACTCTCGGTCGGCCAAGTCGCTGCGTCGGCTGTTCCTGGACGAGTTCGCCGACCAGGCCGCGCCCGCAGCGGGCGGCGAGGTGGGGCTGGAGCGGGCCGAGCGCCTGTACGAGCGGGTGTTCCTGGAGTACGGCGACGACTCGGTGGCCCAGCTCGGGGGGGTGCATCTGGCGTGCGAGCAATCGTCACAGATCCTGGCCAAGGTGCTGGAGTGGGGACGCCTCATGGCGTACCTGGAGCAGTCGACCCGGTACGTGCCCTACGACGACCGTCCCGGCGGGCGGTGGAGGTACACCGTGCCGCCGGAGGTCGAGACCGCCGGCCTGACCGGACGGTACGCGGCCGTACTCGACGAGGCATTCGAGACGTATGCACGCTGGCTGGGGCCCCTGCAGGACCTGTATCGTCGACTCTTCCCCCAGGACCCCGGCGACTCCGACGCCATCTACCGATCGACGATCCGGGCCAAGGCGTGCGACACGCTTCGGGGGCTTCTGCCCGCGGCGACGCGAACCAACATCGGCATCTACGGGACCGGACAGTCCTACGAGCAGTTGCTGCTGCGGATGCGGGCCCATCCCCTCCTCGAGGTGCGGGCCTACGCCGACGCGATGCTGACCGAGCTCCGGAAGGTTATCCCGGCGTTCCTGCGCCGGGTTGACGTCCCCGAACGGGGCGGGGCGTGGTCCGAGTACCTGGCCCGGACCCGCGCCGAGACGCTGACCGCGGCCGCTGCGCTGGCAGGCGCCGAGCCGGAGCCCCGCCCCGAGGTCGTCCTGACCGACTTCGATCCGGAGGGCGAGGTCAAGGTGGTGGCGGCGGCTCTGTACGCAGCGACCGATCTTCCCGACGATCGCCTCCTGGCCGCGGCCCGAGACCTGGCCGCCGAGGAGCGGAGCCGCATCCTCCGCGCGTACATCGGCGA
>DASQUI010000122.1:0-8235 GCA_035641375.1 Actinomycetota bacterium | reverse complement strand
GCATCGTCCACCTCGGTGGCGTCGTCCCACCACTCGGGGATAAAGCTGTCGCGCTCGCAGTCGAAGAAGACGACGAGGTACTCACCGGGGCGCACGGCGATCCGGTATGTGCCATCCGCGGCGGTGAGCGCGATCTGACCGAACTCGAAGAAGCCGGATCCGAACACGGCGTCCATGGCAGCGACACAGATCGAGGCGAGCGGGTCGAGAGCCTCATCCGTCACGGTACCGTCGATGAATCCGGCCGCGGTGGTCCGAACCCGGAACGTCAGCGGCCCCGAATCGCCAAAGTTCCCGGCGACCTGGATGCGGTACTCCTCGCCGAGCTCGGCCCGGAACACTACGCTCGACAGGCCATCGAAGCGAGCGTCGTTGTTGCACCCAACGAGCGTGAGCGAGTCGATGTCGGAGCCCCTCCACACCGCGACCACCGTATCGAAGCGGCTTCCGAAGGTGTTCGCCGATACGGCCATGTCGTCGTCGGGCGTGAACTTGTACCAGACCGTCTTGTCGAGTTCCTCACCACATTCGAAGCTGTGGGGGCTCGGCTCGCCGACCTGGACCGTGGCCTCATTCGTGTTGACCGTGTCATCTTCGAACGGAAGGGGCTGGGTCACCTCCGTGGCGTTGGCGAAGTCGTCGTTGGAGGGCGGTGCGGCAGTAGCACCGGCGGGGGAGAGCGTGAGGGCGAGCGCGAACAGGACAGCGAAGGAGGACGTGAGGGTCCGGCTCATGACCCCTCATGGTGACCCGTCCGAGATGCCGCGCGTATGCCCCGTTGTAGTCATTTCCGTAGTCATTTCTCTAGTCATTTGGAGGAGGGTCAAGCGACCCATCGACGGGTACCGGTGATGACCTTCTACACGTGCGAGCGAGATGGAGATGCACCGGTTTCTCCATCCCTTTGAGCTTTACCCTCAGCCACGCTCTCGAAGGGGAGTGGCCACCTCACGGATCGCATCCGCGACGAGATCCGGCCGCTCATGGTGGATCTCGCCTGGGGGTGGTCCGGCGTCCATCATGCGGCCTTCTATCGTGTGATCCGTCGAGCCTCTGGGATCCTCCACGCGTCCTTCGGCCAAACCGTTCGCCGCGAGGAGGGTGCGTGGCGTTCGTGGGCCTCTCGGGCAAGAATAGCTCATGGCCGAAGCGGAACGGGCCTCAGGTCGGATCTTCACGATCCCGAACGCCCTATCGGCGATCCGGATCCTGCTCATCCCGGTCGTGGTGCTGATGCTGCTCAACAAGCCGACACGGTTCGTCGGCCTGCTCCTTCTGGGCGTGATCGTCTCCACGGACTGGGTGGACGGCTACATCGCCCGGCGCACCGGCACCGTCACTGAGCTCGGGAAGCTCCTCGACCCCCTGGCCGACCGGCTGGCCATCATCGCCGCGCTCATCACGTTCATCGCCATCGACGCCATCCCCCTGTGGGCGGCCCTGCTCATCCTGGTCCGCGACGTCGTCATCCTCCTCGCCGCTGCGTGGCTCGGCACGCGCGGCGTGCGCATCGCCGTCCGCCCCATCGGGAAGTACGCCACCTTCACGCTGTGGTGGGGGATGGGGGCCATCGCCTGGGGGAACCTCGGGTACGCCCTCCCCAACGCCTTCCTGGTCCTGGGGTGGACCTGGTTCCTGATCGGCACGGTCGAGTACTACGCGGCCACCTGGGTGTACGCGATGGACGTTCGCCGGGCCCTGGCGGCCCGCTGAGAATCCCGACAGAGCGGACCGGGCCTGCCCGGTATCATGGCCCAGATGAAGGCCGTCGTCATGGCGGGGGGTCAGGGAACGCGCCTCCGGCCCCTCACCAGCAATCAGCCGAAGCCGATGTTGCCGATCCTGGGGCGGCCGATGATGGAGCACGTCCTCCTGCTGCTGAAGGAGCACGGGTACGAGGACGTCGTGGCCACGGTCCAGTTCCTGGCCAGCGTGATCCGCTCCTACTTCGGCCACGGGGGCGACCTGGGGATGTCGCTGGCCTACGCCACCGAGCACGAGCCCCTGGGCACCGCCGGCAGCGTCAAGAACGCAGAGCATTTCCTCGATGACACGTTTCTGGTTATCTCGGGCGACGCCGTGACCGACATCGACCTCACCGAGGCGGCCAAGTTCCACCGCGACAAGGGAGCCGCGGTGACCGTGGTCCTCAAGCGGGTCGAGGATCCGCTCGAGTTCGGCATCGTCATCGCCGACGATGAGGGGCGCGTCGAGCGCTTCCTGGAGAAGCCGGGCTGGGGTGAAGTGTTCAGCGACACCATCAACACCGGCATCTACATCATCGAGCCCGAGGTGCTGGCCGAGGTCCCGGCCGGGCAGGAGCATGACTTCGCCCAGGCGCTGTTCCCCAGGCTCCTGGAGAAGGGCCTCCCCATGTACGGCTTCGTCGCCGAGGGCTACTGGGCCGACGTCGGTAACCTCGACGCCTACCTGACGGTTCACCGCGACATCCTCGACCGCAAGGTGAACGTGAACGTCGAGGGTTTCGAGGTGGCCCCCAGCGTGTGGGTGGGGGAGGGTGCCGACGTCGATCCCGAGGCCAAGCTGCGCGGCCCCGTGTTCATCGGGGAGAACTCCCGGGTGGAGGGCGGGGCCGAGCTGCGCGAGTACACGGTCCTCGGCAACGGCGTGGTGGTGAAGAGCGGCGCCTTCCTGCACCGCGCCGTCGTGCACGACCATGCCTACATCGGCACGGCCGCCTCGCTGCGCGGCTGCGTCCTGGGCAAGAACTCCGACGTGAAGAACGGGGCCGGGCTCGACGAGGGCGTGGTCGTGGCCGACGAGTGCTACATCGGCGAGGGCGCCGTGCTCAGCCCGAACGTCAAGGTGTATCCGTTCAAGACCGTGGATCCCGGGGCGCTCATCACCACGAGCCTCGTGTGGGAGACGCGCGGCGCACGCAACCTGTTCGGGGAGCGGGGCGTCTCCGGGCTCGTCAACATCGACATCACCCCGGAGATGGCGCTGCGGCTGGCCCTGGCGTTCGGCTCGACCATGAAGAAGGCATCGGCGTCGGCCGCCTCCCGGGACGCCACACGGGCGGCCCGCATCATCAAGCGGGCCATGGTGGTCGGTCTGAACGCCGCCGGTCTCGACGTCCACGACCTCGAACTGGTGCCGGTGCCGGTGGCACGGTTCTACGCCCGGTCGGCCCGCGCCCTCGGCGGCGTCACCGTGCGGACGTCGCCGTTCGATCCTCAGTCGGTGGACATCCAGTTCTTCGACGACGCCGGCATCGACATCGATCCGGGCGTCCAGCGGAAGATCGAACGGGCCTTCTACCGCGACGACCTCCGGCGGGCGTTCCACCACGAGATCGGAGAGCTGTCGTTCCCGGCCCGGGGCCGCGACTACTACCTCCGCGGGTTGACCGATGCCGTGGACACTGAGGCGATCCGCCAGGCCCGGACCAAGATCGTCGTCGACTACGCGTACGGGACGACGTCGCTGACCGGGCCGCAGGCGTTCGGCCGGCTCGGGACCGACGTGCTCGGGGTCAACGGGGTGGTCGACGAGGACCGCGTCCTCCTGGCCGCGAACGAGATCGACGAGCATCTCGAGCGACTGGCCAAGCTGGTTCGCTCCAGCGGGTCCGACTTCGGGGCCATGCTCGACGCCACGGGCGAACGGGTTCGACTGGTCGACGGCACCGGCCGCGTGCTGTCGCTGGAGCAGTCGCTGCTGACGTTCGTCGATCTGACGTGCCGGGTCCATCCCGCACCGAAGGTGGCCGTGCCGGTATCGACGACGCGCGTGGTCGAGGATCTGGTCACCGCGAAGGGCGGCAACGTCACGTTCACGCGCATCTCCCCGGCGGCGCTGTCCCGGGCCGCCGATGAGGAAGGCGTGGTCTTCGCCGGGGCCGAGGGCGGTGGGTACATCTTCCCGGAGTTCCTGGCGTCGTACGACGCGGTGATGAGCGTGGCCAAGCTCCTCGAGCTGCTGGCTCGCACCGCCACGCGCCTCGACGCGATCGTCGACGGCCTTCCCGACAGCCACGTGGTCCGCAAGGATGTGGCCACCCCGTGGGAGACCAAGGGCGCGGTGATGCGGCGTCTCGTCGAACGGCTCGACGGCGAGCGCACGGTCACCATCGACGGGTTGAAGGCGTACCGGGGGAGGGACTGGGCGCTCGTCGTGCCGCATCCGCAGGAGCCGCTGATCCGGGTGTGGGCCGAGGCCGAGGACGAGCGAAAGGCCGAGTCCCTCGCCGACGAGTTCGGCGCCCTGGTCGAGGAGCTCCGAGGATAGCCGCGGTGCGAGCGCCCGGCCCTCGCGTGCAGGTCGGGCTGGCCCTGGTCCTGCTGCTGCTCGGTTTCCTGGCCTCCTCGGCGTTCGTCCAGGAGCGGCTCCGGGAGCGGGAGCTCCCCGAGCGCCGCAAGGCCCTCGAGCAGCTCGTTGCCGAGCGCCGCGAGAGCATCGACGCGCTGCTGGCCCAGGCCAGGAGGATCGAGGAGAAGCTCCGCCGCGTCGAGGCCCGGGTCGGCTCGGGCTCGGCCGAGCTGGGCGCGTTGCTGCGCGAGGTCAACGGCCTCCGGGTGGCCGCCGGGATGGGTGCGCTGCGGGGCCCCGGCGTGGTGGTCACGCTGGAGGACAGCGACCGCGCCCCGGCGTCGCGCAGTGAAGCCTCCGACCTCCGGATCCAGGACCTCGATCTGCGCTCGGTGGTGAACACCCTGTGGCGGGCCGGGGCGGAGGCCGTGTCTATCAACGGCCGCCGGGTGGTGTCGACGACGGCCATCCGCGCCGCGGGCGGCTCCATCCTCGTCAACTACGGTGCGGTGACGTCCCCGTACCGCATCGTGGCCCTGGGCCAGCCGGAGACGATGCGGCGCATGATGGCCGGCTCCGAGGTCGGCCGCCGCTTCCAGGTGTGGACCCAGGTCTACGGCCTCGGGTTCGACGTCGCCACGGCGCCGGCCATCCGCGTTCCCGCTCTCCGCGGCGGCGTCGCCGTCCGCTACGCTTCGCCGGAATCGTGATCGCGCTCGTCGCCCTCCTCATCGGCATCGTGGCCGGTCTCCTCCTGGAGCCGACCCTGCCCGCGGCCCTGGCGCCCTACCTCCCCGTGGTCGTCGTCGCCGCGCTCGACACGGTGCTGGAGGGAGCCCGAGCCCGGTTCGAGGGCGGGTACCAGGAGGGTGAGTTCATCGTGGCCTTCCTGGCCAACACCCTCCTGGCCGCGTTCGTCGTGTGGGTGGGGGACCGGCTGGGCGCCCCCGACCTGCGGCTCGGGGTGATCGTGGTCTTCGGGGTTCGGATGTTCCAGAGCCTGGCCGCCATCCGCCGCCACGTCTTCCGCGAATGACGCTCGACTGGGAACCCGTCGCCCCGGCGTGGCGCGAGGCCCGCGGCCCCACGATGCGCCCGCCCAGCCGCCTGCGCACCCGGGCGCTCGTGGCCGTCGTCGCGGCGGTGATGGGCTTCCTCGTTGGCGTGCAGGCGCGCGAGCAGGGGGGGAGCGAGGGACGCCTGGCCGCGGAGTCGACCGAGGACCTGACCCGGATCCTGTCCGACCTCAACGCCGAGGCCGACCGGCTGGCCCGCGACGTATCGGCGCTCCGCGTCCGCGAGGCTCAGCTCCGATCGGCGGCCGGTCGCGAGGACGTCCTCCTCGAGCAGGCCCGCGAGGAGCTGGCCGACCTCCAGGTCCTGGCCGGCATCGGGGTGGCGGTCGGACCGGGGGTAGTGGTGCACATCGCCGACCCGAGGGGCGCCGTCCCCTGGGACGGGCTGCTCGACACGGTCCAGGAGCTCCGCGACGCCGGGGCCGAGGCCGTGGCCGTCGGACCGGTGCGGGTGGTGGCCTCGACGTGGCTCGGCCTGGCCCGCCGAGGGGTCAACGTCGGCGGGACCGTGGTCCGGGCGCCGTACGACGTGAGCGCCATCGGTGACGGCCGGGCCATCCGCGAGGCGCTGGAGATCCCGGGAGGGCCGCTGGCCGTCCTGGCCGCGCAGCCTGGGGTCGAGGTGGACGTCGCCGAGGAGCAGGAGATCCGCGTGCCCCCCTTGCGTCGGCAGAGAGCGTTTCGCTACGCTCGCCCAGCTTAGGAGACCGGATGGAATACCCCGAAGATCTCAAGTACACGCGCGAGCACGAATGGGCGGCCATCGAGGACGCCAACCGCATCCGTGTGGGGATCACCGACTACGCGCAGGACGCGCTCGGTGACGTCGTGTACGTGGACCTTCCCGAGCAGGGGACCGAGGTCCGCGGGGGTGAAGCCTTCGGCGAGGTCGAGTCCACCAAGTCGGTCTCCGACATCTTCAGCCCTGCCTCGGGCAGGGTCGTCGACCGCAACGCCGCCCTGGAGGAGAACCCCGAGCTGGTCAACCAGGACCCCTACGGGGAGGGGTGGATGGTCCTCATCGAGATGAACGACCCCGAGGAGCTCGACGAGCTCCTCGATGCGGGCGGATATCGATCATTCGTGGACGAGGCGGCCGGCGAGTAGCTCACCATCCCTGAATTGACCGGGATCGGGCCCCTGGTTTACTCTGTCGGTCCAACTCTCAACCTTGACCCGAGACTTATCTCGAGGGGTGAACGAGGTGAAGTGCAGGGAGTGCGGCAGGACCAACCCTGACGACGCGCGGTTCTGCCTGAACTGCGGGAGCCCGCTCGCCCACGAGGACACCACGGGGGGGCTGGCCCCCACGGAGGTCCACTCCGAGACCGGTGAGGAGATCTACGTCCCCCTCGACGAGCTGGAGGAGGGGCAGGCCCTGCTCGTCGTCAAGCGAGGCCCCAACGCCGGCTCGAAGTTCCTGATCGACAAGGACGTCACCACCGCCGGCCGCCACCCCGAGAGCGACATCTTCCTCGACGACGTCACGGTGTCCCGGCGTCACGCCGAGGTGCGCCGCAAGGACGGGCGCTACGAGATCCACGACATGGGGAGCCTCAACGGCACGTACGTGAACCGCGACCGCGTGGAGAGCACCCAGCTGGCCAACGGAGACGAGATCCAGATCGGGAAGTTCAAGCTCGTGTTCTTCACGCCGCCGGGCGAGTGATGGCCATGGCGGATCGGGACTACCGCTCGATCGGCGAGGTGCTCGTGGCCCTGAAGCCGGAGTTCCCCGACATCACGATCTCCAAGATCCGGTTCCTGGAGTCCGAGGGGCTCATCGACCCCGAGCGCACGGCCTCCGGATACCGCAAGTTCTACGACACCGACGTGACCCGGCTGCGCCGGATCCTGCGCCTCCAGCGCGACGAGTACCTGCCGCTCCGCGTGATCCGGCAGCGGCTCCAGGAGGACGGTGACGCCCCGCCGGTCCCCGAGCAGGTCGAGTCGGAGACGGAGGCGGAGGACGAGATCGGCCGCCCCCAGCAGGGGCTGCAGATGACGGCGGACGAGATGTCCCAGGCCACGGGGGTGGATGCCGAGCGCATCGATCAGCTGGTGTCGTTCGGCCTCCTTCACCCTCGGAAGGTGGGGGAGGAGCGGTTCTTCGACGGCGAGGACCTCGCCGTGCTCCACATCGTGGCGGACTTCCTCAAGTACGGCGTCGAGGCCCGGCACCTGACCATGTTCCGGCACTTCGCAGAGCGGGAGGCCGCCTTCCTCCAGGCCATCATCATGCCGCTGATGCGGCAGCGGAACCCCGACGCCCGCCGGGCGGCCAACTCCTCGCTCACCGAGTTGGCCGGGGTGTCCCGCCGGCTGAAGCAGGCCCTCCTTCGGGCCAACCTGCGCCGGGCCCTGGGCCCGTAGTCTTCCGGCATGCGCCGACTCTTCACCGCGCTGCTGGTGGTGGCCGTCCTGCCCGGCCCGGCGACCGCCGCACCGACCGGCCCCACGCCGCCGCCCCCGACCCCGGTCCCGCCGTTCGGCTCCCCGTCGCCGTTCCCCAGCGTCCTGGAGACGCCGAAGCCGTCGAGGAGGCCGCCCGCACTCTCTGCCGCCGCCGCGGCGCTGGCCGACCTCGACACCGGGGAGGTGCTGTGGGATCGGCGTGGAGGGAAGCGTCGGCCGGTGGCCAGCCTGACCAAGATCATGACGGTCCTGTTCGCGCTGGAGGAGACGACCCCCCTGGAGGAGGTGGACATCACCCCCCGGGCCGCCGCCGAGGGCGGCGCCGAGCTGGGACTCATCGCCGGCGAGCACATCCCGGTCCGCGAGCTGCTGTACGCGCTCATGCTCCAGTCGTCGAACGACGCGGCCGTGGCGCTGGCCGAGCACATCGGCGGCAGCGTGCCGCGGTTCGTGAAGCGCATGAACCGGCGGG
>DASQUI010000121.1:0-5734 GCA_035641375.1 Actinomycetota bacterium | reverse complement strand
TCTTCCGGGCATGGAGATTGGGGAACATGTCATCACTTCAGATCAGGCCCTCGAGCTTGACCGCATCCCGGCCTCCGCGGTGGTGATCGGCGCGGGAGCTGTGGGGTTGGAGTTCGCGTCGCTTTACCGGTCCTTCGGCGCGGACGTGACCCTGATCGAGGCTCTCCCCAACCTCGCCCCGCTCGAGGATGCGGACATCTCCAAGGACGTGGGACGGGCTTTTCGCAAGCGCGGGATCGCGTCGCACGCGGGGGCCAAGGTTCAGGACGTGAGCGAGACCAACAAGGGCGTGCAGGTTACGTTCGAGACGGGCGGGAAGGCACAGAAGGTCGAGGCCGATATCTGTCTCGTGGCCGTCGGCCGCGGACCGATCTCGGAAGGTGTCGGGCTCGAAGCGATCGGCGTCGAAGTCGAGCGCGGGTTCGTCAAGGTCGATCCGAAGCTCCGGACCAATGTCGAAGGCGTGTGGGCCATCGGGGACGTGGCGGCCACGCCGTTCCAACTCGCGCACGTGTCCATGGCCGAAGGCATCGCGGCTGCGGAGCGGATCGCTGGGCAGGAAGCGGCCGAGATCGACTATGTCGGCGTTCCCCGGGTCACGTACTGCTCTCCGGAGATTTCGTCGGTCGGGCTCACTGAAGCGCAGGCCAAGGATCGGGGCCACGACGTGGTCGTGGAGAAGTTCAGTTTCCAGGGCCTCGGAAAGGCAAACATCCTCGGTGAGGGCGGAACATGCAAGATCGTCGCGGAGAAAGAAGGGCCGGTCTTGGGGATCCACCTGATCGGCCCCCACGTCACCGACCTCATCGCGGAGGGGATGCTCATCACGAACTGGGAAGCCACGCCCGGGGAGGTGGCCGCGCTCATCCACCCGCACCCGTCGCTGTCCGAGGCCATGGGAGAGGCGCACCTGGCTCTGGCAGGGAAGCCCCTGCACTCGGCCTGAGAGACGGAGGAGAACGTGGCGGAGCGAACGACGAGCAAGAGCGCGTCGGCCCGAGCGCGAACTGGCGCTCGCACCGGCACCGGTCGCACCGCCAAGACGAAGGCCCGGCCCAGGGCGAGAGCCACCACGCTCTCCAAGGTCGATTTGAAGGAAGAACAGCTCAAAGAAATCTGGTACTTCATGAAGCTGTGCCGGTTCTTCGACGAGCGGATGGAGACGCTGTACCGGCAGGGGAAGCTGCCCGGCGCCATCTACTCCGGGCGCGGCCAAGAGGGAACGCACGTGGGGGCGGCCTACGCGCTGCGTCCGGAGGATCGTTTCCTCGGCACCCATCGCGACCTTTCCGCGCAGATCACCAAGGGCCTCGACCTGAAGCGGATCGCCGCCCAATACTGGGGACGGATCGACGGCTACACGCGCGGCCGAGACGGCAACAGCCACATCGGCGACATCCACGGTGCCGGAACGTTCACGGTCGTATCGATGCTGCCGGACTCCTACCCGGTCACGGTGGGCATGGCTCTGGCCTTCAAGATGCGCGGCGAGAAGCGCGTGGCCATGGCCATGTGCGGCGAGGGCGCCACGTCGAACGGCCGCTGGCACGAGTCGCTCAACTGGTCGGGCATCCACATGCTTCCCGCGGTGTGGATGGTCAACAACAACCAGTGGGCGTACTCCACCCCGAACAGTCTCGAGTTCCCGGTGCAGGTCGCCGACCGCGGCCCCGCCTACGGGATGCCCAGCCTTCGCGTCGACGGCGCCGACGTGCTGGAGGTATACGCGGCCGCTCACGAAGCCGTGGAGCGGGCCCGGAACGGCGAGGGGCCCACGCTCATCGAGTCCGTCTCGCTGCGGTGGAAGGGACACGCCGGGCATGACCCCGCCAAGTACGTTCCCAAGGAGATGCTCGACGAGTACATGGAGCACGGCGACCCCGTGAAGAGGTTCCAGGACCTGCTGACCAAGGAAGGGGTCATCGCGGAAGGCGACGTCGAGGAGATGGACGGACGGGTCAAGAAGGAGTTCGACGAGGCCTACGAGTTCGCCCAGCAGTCGCCGCTGCCGGAGGGCGACGACGCCGACAAGGGCGTGTTCACCGACGACGGGTACTGGTCGCGGACGCCCCAGGGAGCACTGCTCGGGGGTGAGCGCTGATGGCGCAGAAGACACCTGCCGAGATCCCCGAGTCCGATCCTGCCGAGGCGGCCAAGCGGGCCGACGCGGTGCCGGGACAGCGGGAGGAGTCCGACCGGCGCCACTCCAAGGAGCAGAAGGTGGAGGCCGGCGCGGCCGGACACGGAGCCGAGGGGCGGGGCACCCGTAACGAGGCCGGTGAGGCCACGTTCCTCCAGGCCATCTCGGAAGCCCTGTGGGAGGAGATGGAGCAGGACGAGCGCGTGTTCATCATGGGCGAGGATATCGGCGTGTACGGCGGCGCGTTCAAGGTCACCGAGGGGTTTTTCGAGCACTTCGGCAAGGAGCGGATCATGGACACGCCGATCGCCGAGGAGACGATCATCGGCGCGGCCATCGGAGCGGCATTCGCCGGGCTCCGTCCCATCGCCGAGCTCCAGTACGCCGACTTCATCGCCAACGGCTTCGATGAGCTGGTCAACGTGGCCGGCAAGTACCACTACCGGAGTGGACACGCCGTGCCGATCGTGGTCCGGGGGCCCTCCGGCGGCGGCGTTCGGGGCAGCGCGTTCCACTCCCAGAGCCCGGAGCCGTGGTTCGCACACACGCCGGGGCTGAAGGTCATCGTGCCGGCGTTCCCGTACGACGCCAAAGGCCTCCTCAAGGCGGCCATCCGCGACGACAACCCGGTGGTGTACTTCGAGCACAAGTGGATCTACCGTCGCATCCGCGAGGTGATCCCCGGTCCGGACGAGGACTACACGGTGCCGATCGGCCAGGCCAAGGTGCAGCGGAACGGCGACGATCTCACCATCGCCACGTACGGCGCGATGGTGCATCGCGCCCTGGAGGCGGCCGAGGAGCTCAGCGACAACGGCATCTCCGTGGAGGTCGTCGACCTCCGCACGGTCCAGCCCCTCGACACGGAGTCGGTCCTCAAATCCGTGGAGAAGACTAGCCGCCTCCTCGTGCTGTACGAGAGCCACCGTCAGTTCGGGATCGGCTCCGAGGTGTCGGCGGCCATCGCCGAGGAGGGGTTCGAGCTTCTCGACGCCCCGATCGTGCGCCTGGCCCCACCGAACACGCCGTGGCCGTTCTCCCCTCCACTGGAGGACTCGTTCATGCCCCAGGTGGAGAACATCGTCGATGCCGTCCAGAAGCTATCCAAGTGGTGAACATGACCGACAGGAGGGAGATGACGTGGCGACGCCCGTGACCCTGCCCCAGCTGGGCGAGACCGTGGTCGAGGGGACCATCGTCAAGTGGCTGAAGAGCGAGGGGGAGACGATCGAGCGGGACGAGCCCCTCTTCGAGATCTCCACCGACAAGGTCGACACGGAGGTGCCCTCACCGGTCGGCGGGAAGCTCGAGAAGATCCTGGTCCAGGAAGGCCAGACCGTGAACGTCGGCACCGAGGTGGCCCTCGTCGCCGAGGACGGCGCCGGCGGTGCCCCTGCCAAGGAGGAGCCTGCCAAGGAGGAGCCTGCCAAGGAGGAGCCTGCCCCGGCCGAGGCGCCTGCCGAACCCCCACCCAAGGAAGAGGAGCCGGCCGCCGCTCCCCCATCCTCCGGCAACGGCGAGACGCAGCCGACCGCGCCCCCACCGCAGCAACCGGCGGCCGTCGCCGAAGCGCCGGCCGAAGCGGCAACCCCCGCCCCACCACGCCATGCCGTGCAGGCACCCTCGGGACGCGGTCCGCGGAGCCACATCCTGTCGCCGCTGGTCCGCCGCCTCGCCGAGGAGCACGGCATCGACCTGGCCCAGGTCCAGGGCACCGGCACCGGCGGCCGCATCACCAAGAAGGACATCCAGGGGTTCATCGAGACCGGCGCCCCGGCGGCACCGGCGGCACCGGCGGCCGAGCGGGCGGCACCCGTACCCCCGGTCATGGCCCCCGGCGGCGGGCGCGAGGAGGTCCGCCCCGTCTCTCATATCCGGAAGCGGATCGCCGAGAACATGGTGGCCTCGCTGCAGAGCGCGGCGCGGGCCTGGAACCTCGTCGAGGTCAACTTCGAGAACCTCGTCAAGCTACGGGCCCGGGCCAAGGACAACTTCAAGGACCGTGAGGGCATCTCCCTCACCTACATGCCGTTCCTGGCCCGGGCGGTGTGCGACGCCCTGCACGCCTACCCCGACGTGAACGCACGCCTGAACCTCGAGGAGGGTACGGCCACGTACAACGGCAACGTGAACCTTGGCGTCGCCGTGGCCTACGACCAGGGCCTGATCGTTCCGATCGTTCGCGGTGCCGACGAGATGAACGTCGTCGGGCTGGCCCGGGCCATCAACGACGTAGCCACGCGGGCCCGCTCCAAGAAGCTGAAGCCCGACGAGGTGCACGGCGGCACGTTCACGATCACCAACCCGGGACCGTTCGGCTCCATCATCAGCGTGCCGATCATGAACCCCGGGGAGACGGCAATCCTGGCGTTCGATGCCGTCGAAAAGCGGCCGGTCGTCATCGACGACGCCATCGGTATCCGGCACATGGTGTACCTGTCGATGTCGTGGGACCACCGCATGATCGACGGGGCCACGGCGGCGCAGTTCCTGGGCCGGCTGAAGCAGAACCTCGAGACCTGGGACTTCACCCCGGAGGTCCAGGCGTACCTGTGATGGGTCACCTGCTGATGCCGGGCGTCGTCCCGTACGGCGTGGCCAACCGGGTGATGCACGAGCTGGCCGAGCGTCGTCAGCGCGACGAGATCCCGGACACGCTGATCCTGCTCGAGCACCCACCCGTGTACACGGCGGGGCGACGGACCGACCCCGCCCATCTGCTGTCCATCGAGCAGGACTCCCGGGGCGCCGAGGTGCACCACGTGGACCGGGGCGGGAGCGTGACGTTCCACGGTCCGGGTCAGCTGGTCGGCTACCCGATCATCCGACTGCCCGGCAAGGGCGACGTGATCCGGTACCTCCGCGACGTCGAGGAGGTCATCCTGCGGACCGCCGCCGAGTTCGGCGTGGGCTGCGAGCGGTCCGAGGTGAACGCCGGGGTCTGGTCGGGGAGCCGCAAGGTGTGCGCCATCGGGGTTCGGACATCGCGCGGCGTGACCCTGCACGGCTTCGCCCTTAACTGCACCACCGACCTGTCGTGGTTCGACGCCATCGTGCCGTGCGGCCTGCCGGGCTACGGGGTGACCACGCTGTCCGAGCAGGCAGGCCGGCAGGTCACCGTGGAGGAGGTCCGGCCGGTGGTAGCCCGTCGGTTCGGCGAGGTCTTCGATCTCGAGCTCGAACCGCTCGAGTGGTTCGGGCAGGACCATCCGATGGCGGCATCGAGCTGGCCCGTGCCTGCCCCTCGCTGACTCACCCCACGAAGCTGTCGACAAGGGTTTGCCTGGCCCGTTGGCGGGAAGGCATCCCTCGGGGAAAGGAGGCAAGCGATGCCCCACGAGACGGACGAGAACCACGACCACGACGACCACGACGAGGCGCCGGGACATACCCACGCCGCGTACGCGGAGACGGCCCCGGGCGGGATGGCCGTCCGGGTCGTGCTGACGATCGTCGGCGCTGGGCTGATGATCGTGGGGGCGTTCCTCGACTGGCTGGTTGACGCCGGCACGAGAGGCATCGACGCCGAGGCCAACGTGTTCTGGTCGACCGACGTCGCCGGGGAGGCCAACTTCCTTACATCGGCCGGGGCGG
>DASQUI010000120.1:0-8515 GCA_035641375.1 Actinomycetota bacterium | reverse complement strand
CCGATCCAGTAGTTCCGCGCCTCGGCCATCCGCCGCTCGACGTGGGACCACGGCAGCAGCTCCTCCTCCGACGTCGGGATGCCGTAGTCGGGGATGTACGGGCGGGACGCCGGGTTTGGCTCCACCGGCGCTACCGCGCCGCGGCCACCGACTCGGCCAGGACGTCGAGCCCTTCCTCGAGCTGCTCGTCCGTGATGACCAGCGGCATGAGGTGGCGGATCACGTTCTTGTAGAGCCCGCACATGATGGCCACGAGCCCCCGCTTCATCGACCCGATCAGCGCGTCGTTGACGAGCTGCTTGTTCGGCTCCTTGGTGTCGCGGTCGGTCACGAACTCGACGCCGATCATCGCGCCGAGCCCGCGGATCTCGCCCACCTCGGGGGTCACCGAGGCGATCTCCTCCCATCGCTCGCGTATGCGCTTGCCGATGTGCGTGGCCCGCTCGACCAGCCCCTCCTCCTCGATGATGTCGAGGACAGCGTTGGCGGCGGCGCACGCCACCGGGTTGCCCACGTAGGTCCCCCCGATCGTGGAGTGCCCCAGCGCGTCCATGATCTCGCGCCGCCCGATCACGCCCGACAGCGGATACCCACTGGCCATCGACTTGGCCACGCACACGAGGTCGGGGTCGACGCCGGCGTGCTCGTAGGCGAAGAACCTGCCGGTGCGCCCGTACCCGGTCTGGATCTCGTCGACGATGAACACGATGCCGTGCCGGTTGCAGATCTCCTGCAGACCGGGGAGGAAGTCCGGCGTGGGGACGACGAACCCACCTTCGCCCTGGACCGGCTCCACGATCAGCGCGGCGACGTTCTCCGGATCGACCTGCGACACGAGGGCACGCTCCAGGGTGTGCAGGGCGTGCACGCCGGCGTTCTCCGCGTCGAGGCTCCGGTACGGGTAGGGGAAGGGGACGCGGTACACCTCCGGCGCGAACGGCCCGAACTTCGTCTTGTACGGCGCGTGACGGCTGGTCAGCGACATGGCCATGAGCGTGCGGCCGTGGAATGCCCCCTCGAACGCGATCACCGCCTGCCGCCCGGTGGCCCCGCGGGCGATCTTGATCGCGTTCTCCACGGCCTCGGCCCCCGAGTTGAACAGTGCCACCTTGCGATCGCCGCCGGTCAGGGCGACGAGACGCTCGGACAGCTCGACGTACGACTCGTACGGGATGATCGTGAAGTCGGTGTGGCTGAACCGCTCCGCGGCCTTCGTGACCGCCTCGACCACCTTGGGATGGGAGTACCCGACGGCGTGACAACCGATCCCGCCGGAAAACTCCAGGAAGGTGTTTCCATCGACGTCGGTGAAGGCCGAGCCCTCGGCGCGGTCGATCACCACCGGGGCGTGCAGATCCAGCGGATCGGCCACGACCCGCTCCTTCCGCTCGATGATGGCCCGGGACTTCGGGCCGGGGATCTCGGTCACCAGGTTGATCGTCGACATGCCCACTCTCCTCCAGTAGCGTCGCCCTCGTGAGCACAGGGTACCGGACGCGCGCCGAGGCGGACGACGCTGCCGCCGACGTTGTGCGCCGTTTGCGCCGGTTCGGCAGCGAGGAGAACCGCATCGGCATGGCCCGGTTCGGCATCAACACCGCCAACGCGGTGGGCGTCTCCATGGCCCAGCTGCGTCCGTTGGCTCGAGAGCTCGGCCGCGACCACCTGCTGGCCCGGGCGCTGTGGTCCTCCGGCGTCCACGAGGCACGCATCCTCGCGGTCCTCGTCGACGAGCCCCACGAGGTCACCGGCTCGCAGATGGAGCGGTGGACCAGGGCGTTCGACTCGTGGGACCTGTGCGATCAGGCGTGCATGAAGCTGTACCGCCACACGCCGTTCGCGTGGGCCAAGGCGCGCGCGTGGGCCGGTCGCGGCGAGGAGTTCGTGAAGCGGGCGGGGTTCGCGCTGATGGCCACGCTGGCCGTCCACGACGAGGCCGGTGACGCCGAGTTCATCGAGCTTCTCCCGCTCATCGAGCGTGAGGCCGGCGACGCCCGCAACTTCGTCAAGAAGGCCGTGAACTGGGCGCTGCGCCAGATCGGGAAGCGCAGTCCAGGACTCCGCAAGGAGGCGGTGGCGGTGGCGCGGCGGCTGGCCGCATCGGAGGACGCCGCGGCCCGCTGGGTCGGCCGCGACGCCCTGCGCGAGCTGTTGCGCTGACCTGCTAGAGGCGTGCCGCCGCCGCGGTGGCCAGCTGCTTGGCCCGGTCCATCGTGGCCGAGTCGTCTTCCGTGAACTTGGTGAACTGGAATGTCACCAACGTGTCGCCCTTCAGCACGCCGATGATCCGGCCCATGCCGTACCACTTGGCCTGATCGCCGAGCCCCGGCACGTCCACCGAGCCCTGCGGCATCATCATCGGCAGCATCGTCCCGCCTCCCGGCGAATACAGCACCACCGACACGTTCTTGTCCGGATCCGCGACCGTCGTGAAGTTGCAGACGGTGGGGACGTTCGCCGGCGCGCTGGTGCCCTCGTTCACCGGTTCGCCCAACGCCACCTCAACCTCGTCCTTGGTCACCAGTGAGCACGCTTCCACCCCCCGACCCCTTTCTCGTCAACGGCCCGTATCCTGCGTGCCCGCGACCCGAGGGTCAACCCGACGCGTGCAGGACCCGTTCGGCCTCCCCGAACACATCGAGGGGGGCGATGAGATCGCCGAGCACCATGGCCATCCCCTCGAAGTCGAGCGCGGGGGCGTCCAGACGGAGCCGCTCCGCGCCCCCGGCGACGAGCGTCAGCGCCTCGTCGCAGGCCCGCCACTCGGCGTCGACCTCTCCACGCCGCCACCCCGGCATGGCCCGCCGGGCTTCAGCCACCTCGGTCTCGAAGACCAGGAGGGCCTCGGCCAGCGGCGTCCCCCGACGGCGGGCCGAGGGCATGGCCCCGACCACGGCCTCCTTGGCCCGCTCGACGTGCTCGGCGACAACGTGGAAGGCCTTGATGGCAGGTGTGGAGCGCCGGCGGAACACGGCGCCATGCTAGCGAGGGCGTGGCCGCATCGGGACCTGCCAGAATGCACGCCATGCGCCTCCTACTCATCGCCAACGTCCGTGCGCAGACGGTCACGCCGCGAAAGGCTACGGTGATCGAGCGGGCCCTGACCTCCGACTTCGACGTCGACCTGGTGCACACCGCGCACCGCGGACACGCCACCGAGCTGGCCCGGGGCGCCGACAAGTACGACCTGGTCGTGGCCATGGGCGGCGACGGTACCGTCAACGAGGTGGCCAACGGCCTGGTCGGCACCGACGTCCCCCTGGCCATCATCCCCGGCGGGGGGACCAACGTGTTCGCCCGATCCCTCGGCATCCCCGAGGACCCCATCGAGGCGACGGGCCTGCTGCTGGCCCACCGCTCCGCCACCCCCCGGCGGGTGACCCTGGGCCGGGCCGACGGCCGCTATTTCCTGTTCACCTGTGGGGTCGGGCTGGACGGGGCCATCGTCCGCGCCGTCGAGCGCCGCCGGGCCCTGCGGCGGGTGATGGGGCAGGGCAGGTACGTGTGGACCGGCCTGACGTCGTTCTTCTTCCGGTTCAATCGCCGCACGCCGCGGGTCACCGTGCGATGGGGCTCCGAGCTCGAGCAGCGCCGCGACGGGCAGTTCCTGGCCATCGTTCAGAACGCCTCCCCGTACACGTACCTGGGCGACCGGCCGATCCGGCTCTGCCCGGAGGCCGACCTCGACCTCGGGCTCGACGTCGTGGCGCTCGATCGGGCGTCGCTGATCTTCGTCTTGCGCACCGTTTTCCGGGCCTTCGGCCGCGGCAAGCACACGCGGGGCCGGCACGTGCTGTCGCTCCACGATCAGCCACGCGTCGAGGTGGTGAGCGAGGTGATGCTGCCCGTGCAGATGGATGGGGAGTACATCGGGGAGTACGACCGCCTCCTGTTCGAGGCCGTTCCCGACGCCATCTCACTCCTCCACTGACGCCCCATCCCTGACCCGGACGGCCAGGCGCGGATCGTTCGTGGCCACGGCATCGACGCCCCACCCCAGCAGCCGACCGATGAGCTCCTCGTCGTCGACCGTCCACGTGCCGACGCGGATGCCGGCCTGGTGGGCCTCGGTGACGAAGGCCGGCCCGGCCTGCACGAGCGCCGGGACCGCCGGCAGCACGAAGGCATGCCCCGCGGCGGCCGAGTAGTCGAGGCCGGCCGACGGCTCGATGCCGGCCAGCGTCAGGAATCCCGTGGCCACGTCGGGGGCCAGCTCGCGGCATCGCTCGATGGTGATCCAGTTGAACGACGAGATGAGGACGGGATGCGGGAACCGCATTTCTTCCAGCGCGGCCACCGTGGCCACCAGGGCCTTCTCGTGGGGACTGTCGAAGTCGGGATCGCCGGGCAGGTTCTTGATCTCGATGTCGACGGCGAGGGTCAGCGACGACAGCGCCTCGGCGAGCGTGGGGATCTCCTCCCTCGGCCCCCGTCCGGCGGCGGCGTCGAGCCGCTTCACCTCGGCGAGCGTCAGCGTGTGCACCGGTCCGCTGCCGTCGGTGGTCGAGGAGACGTCGACGTCGTGGAGCACCACGGGGACGCCGTCCGCGGTGAGGCGGACGTCGAGCTCGACGGCGTCGGCACCGGCCTCAGCGGCCAGCCGGAACGCGGTCAGGGTGTTCTCGGGGGCCTCGATCGAGGCGCCGCGGTGCGCCACCACGAGCGGTCCGGCAGGGAGCGGCTGGGCCATAAACGGGTATTGCCAAGCGACGGCAGCGGCCACTATACTCGGCTCTCGCGTCCGTAGGGACGCGATTCAATTTGGGGAACTTGTGAACTAATTCACAAGCGTCGGGGCCCGCCCTCACGCGAGCGAGGTGGTCGTGATGGACTGGGTACACCGCGCGAGATGCAAGGAGGAGGACCCGGAGCTCTTCTTCCCCATCGGAAGCACCGGGCCCGCCGCTGATCAGATCGAGGCCGCCCGCGCCATCTGCATGCAGTGCGAGGTCCGAGCCGAGTGCCTGGAGTGGGCCCTGACCACCGGGCAGGACGCCGGTGTGTGGGGAGGGACCTCGGAGGACGAGCGCCGGGCCCTTCGCCGGGCCCGCCGCCGCGAGGCCGCGGCCAGCCGGATCACCCTCGTCGGCTAGTCAGGCGGCCAGCCTCCGGGCGGTGTCGCGGTCGGGACCGATGCCCAGCCTGATCTCGTCGCCGTGGCAGCGCAGCACGGCGTCCTGACTGGCTCCCTCGACCGCGAACCCCCGGCCCGACGGCTCAACATCGTCGTCCGGGAAGGCTTCCGCGTACCACGACCCGATGGCGGCGCACAGCGCCGGCCCCTCCTGCTGGTCCAACGCCAGGAGGACGGCCACGCCGCTCTCCCGCTCCAGCACGTGCACCTCTCCCCCCCGCCATCCGGCCACCGCGTCGCGAGCCCCGTCGATCCTCCGGCCGGGGTCACCGCCTGGCGCCTCGAACAGGAACATGAGGTCCGCGGCGCCCCACCCCACCACGGTCCGCGACGTCCATCCGCCGATGGCCACCGGGTCACGAGGATCGGAGGGGAGGATCCTCGTCCCGGGGAAGAGGATCTCGTGCGTGCTCCGGGGCGGCTCCCTGTATGCGGCGTCGATCCCCTCCCAGCCGCCGGCCTCGAACCGGCGGCACGCGAACCCCAGCCCCTCGGCGTACGGGAACAGGAACGTCCGCATGAAGTGGTACGGCAGGCCGCTCCCCGCCGTGGCCAGGCCGCTCAGGGCGGGGATGGAGGCCGAGGCGGCCAGCAGGCCCTCGGAGGAGTACAGCGCCTCGGTCAAGGTGGCATCGCCCTCGACCAGGGACATGGCCGCGAACACGGCGTCCTCCTCGCCGGGACGCTTCACCTCCAGCGAGGGCAGGCCCAGCGCCTGGTCGGTGAGGGCGTGGGTGAGCTCGTGGGCCAGGATGCTCTCCTCGAGTGGATCCAGCCCGTCGCCGGCAGCCCCGACCACGATGAGATCCTCGCTCTCCGGTTCGTAGAACCCGGCGACCTGTTCCCCCAGGGACGCGGAGACGGCGGCGCGCAGGTCGGTGCCCGGCTCCATGGCCCCGAACGCGGTCAGGATGCGCGCGTCCCTGGTGGCCTGTTCCTCCGTGTACTCCTCGGCGAAGCCGGTGGCCCGCTCGGCCAGCTCGGCCGGGCCAAGATACATGGGCTCGGGGAGTTGCTCGAACTGGAGCTGGCGGACCCGCTCCACGCCCGCGGCAACCTCCTCCAGCGACGGGCCGTCCGGGTCGGGATCTTCCTCACCCCGCGCGGGGGACGACTCGATGACCCGCTTCAGGCAGCTGAGGCCGGGGTCGTTGGATCCGAGGAAGGTTTCCTCGATCGAGCGGGCCCTGCCGCCACCGGAGGTGAGCCTCCACGCGAATAGGGTGGCCGCGGCCAGCACCAGCACGACCAGCAGAACGATCTCGAGCCGCAGGCCGCGGCGACGGGAAGGCGGTTCCACCATCCGATTATCTTTCCCACGCTTGCGTCCTGGAGATCGGTCCGTTACAACTCGGCCCAACCCAAGGAGGAGCCGTGACCGCACTCGCCGACGCCCTGCCCCGCCCACGCCGAGGGACGGCCAGCGTCGTCTACGACGCCACCCTCATCGTGGGAGGCAGCCTGCTCATCGCGGCGCTGGCCCAACTGGTGGTTCGGCTCCCGTTCACCCCGGTTCCCATCACCGGCCAGACGCTGGGCGTGCTCCTCGTCGGCACCGGGCTGGGCTGGCTCCGCGGCGGGCTCGCCGTGGCCCTCTATCTGGCCGAGATCGCCGCGGGCCTGCCGTTCGCTGCCGAGGCCAGATCCGGGCTCGACGTCCTCCTGCTGTCCACGCCGAGCGGTGGGTACCTGTGGGGCTTCATGGTGGCCGCCCTGCTGATGGGCTGGCTGGCCCAGCGGGGCTGGGACCGGAGCCTCCGCTCCTCGATCAGCGTGATGCTCCTGGGCAGCGTGGTCATCTACCTGGTGGGGATCCCGTGGCTGCTCCAGTCCTCCCAGTTCCAGGCGTTCATCGGCCACGCTCCATCCCTGGAGGAGGGGTTGCAGGCCGGGCTGTACCCGTTCGTCATCGGCGACGTGCTCAAGCTGCTCATCGCGGCGGGCGTGCTGCCCACTGCGTGGCGGCTGGTCGGGAAGCGGGAGCGCTAGCTCCTTCTTCTAGACGCGGCTCGACGGGCAGAGGTGGTTGACGACGCACACCTCGCATCTCGGCGTGGGCGCCTTGCACACCGCCCGCCCGTGCTCGATGAGGATGTAGGTGATGGGGAACCACTCCTTCCGGGGCAGGAGCTCCATCAGGTCCCGCTCGATCTTGGTGGGGTCCGACTCCGCGGTGAACCCGAGCCGGTTCGAGACCCTCTTGACGTGGGTGTCGACGGCGACTCCCTTGTCGGGATCCCTGTTCGCCTTCTCCGGGTAGACGTTGCCCTGCACGATGTTGGCGGTCTTGCGGGCCACGCCGGGGAGACGGATGAGGTCGGCCATCGTGTCGGGGACCTCGCCGTCGAACTCCTCGACGATCATCCGGGCCGAGCCGCGGATCGCCTTCGTCTTCTGGTTGAAGAACCCCGTCGGCCGGATGTCCGCGGCCAGCTCGGCCTCGGGGACGCGGAGGTAGTCCTCGGCGGTGCGGTACTTCCGGAACAACGTCTTCGTCACCTCGTTCACGCGCACATCCGTGCACTGCGCCGACAGGATGACGGCGACGAGGCATTCCAGCGGCGTCTCGTAGCGAAGGGCCATCTTGGCGCCCCGATACTCCTTCTTGAGGAGCCGCAGGATCTCCGGAGCGCGTTCCTCCACGGGACTGGTTCGAGTGGTCATCACGTCCCCCGGAAGTGCGGCGAACGCCGCTCGCGGAAGGCCCGGATGCCCTCCTTCAAGTCGTCGCTGGCGAACGCCGCGGCGGCCATCATCTCGACGTCGCCGGGATGGCCGTCGGCCAGCGCCACCCGGATGCCTCGCTTCGATCCCCGAACCGACAGCGGGGCGCTGGCGGCAATCTCGGCGGCCAGCTCGAGCACGCGACCGTTCAGGCGGTCGGGGGGCACGGCCTCGTTAACCAACCCCCACGCCGCCGCCTCCTCGCCGCTCGCCGTTCGCCCCGCCACCAGGAGCTCGGCGGCGCGGCGGGGACCGACCAGCCCCACCAGGCGCTCGATGTTGGCGAACCCGATGACGATGCCCAGGCGGCCCGACGGGATCCCCAGGCGAGCGTCGGCGGCGGCCACGGCCAGGTCCGCGGCGGCCACCAGCTGACAGCCGGCGCCGAGGGCGGCCCCGTGCACGGCGACGATCACGGGGAGCGGATGGTCGGCCACGGCCGTCAAGGCCTCCTCGAGCGGCTCGGCGTACGTGGTCCCCCTGGGCGCCCCCGCCGCCGCTTCCAGCTCGCCGAGGTCGGCCCCGGCGCAGAAGTCGGGGCCGGCGCCGTCGACCACGACGACGCGAACGTCCGGATCGACCGCGGCGTCCGCCAGCGCCGAGGAGAGCTCGGCGAGCATGGCCGCGGTCACCGCGTTGCGCGCCTCGGGGCGGTTG
>DASQUI010000119.1:0-5420 GCA_035641375.1 Actinomycetota bacterium | reverse complement strand
CACCACCGCCTGGGCGCCGCCCTCGACGGCGCGCGACACGGCCACCGTCATCCCACGGTCCTTGAACGAGCCAGTCGGGTTGGTCCCCTCGTGCTTCAGGAAGACCTGGCACCCCGTCTCCTCGGAGAGCCGCGCCGAGCGCAACAGCGGAGTACCGCCCTCCTGCAGCGTCACGACGGGGGTGTCGTCGGTGACCGGCAGGCGGTCGCGGTACTCCTCGATCACCCCGCCCCACGGCCGGGCCACCTACTCTCCCTCGCCCTCGACACGCATGACGCTGCGCACCTCTTTCACCGCCTCCAGCCCGCGCAGGTCGCTCACGGTGCGCTGCATGGCTCCCTCATTGGCGCGGTGGGTGATGAGGACGAGGAGCGCCTCCTCACCCGTCCCCTCCTGCCACACGCTCTTGATCGAAACCAGGTTCTCCCCGAATGCGCCGGCCACCGCGGCCAGGACGCCGGGCCGGTCGGCCACGGCCAAGCACAGGTAGTACTGCCCTTCCATCTGGTCCATCGGCCGGATCGAACGGCGCCGCTCGACGGCGGGCGGCCTGGCCACGTGGGTGGCCCCGAGCTCACGGGCCACGTGGACGATGTCGCCGACCACGGCGGTGGCCGTCGGGTCGCCGCCGGCGCCGCGTCCATAGAACATCAGCTCCCCGACGTGATCGCCCTCCACGAACACCGCGTTGAAGCTCTCGCGCACCGCGGCCAGCGGGTGCTCGCGGGGGATCATGGTCGGATGGACGCGCGCCGCGACCTGTCCGTCCTCCAGCTCGGCCACGGCCAGCAGCTTGACGACGTGCCCGAGCCGGTCCGCGAAGGAAATGTCCTCGTGGGTTACCGCGGTGATGCCCTCGCGGAAGACGTCGTCGGCGGTGACGTTGGAGTCGAAGGCGATCGTTGCCAGGATCGCGCACTTCGCCGCGGCGTCGTCGCCCTCGACGTCGTCGGTGGGATCGCGCTCCGCGTACCCGAGCGTCTGCGCCTCGCCCAGCGCATCGGCGTACGCCATCGCGTCCTCGGTCATGCGCGTGAGGATGTAGTTCGTCGTCCCGTTGAGGATGCCCATGACCCGGGCGATCTGCTCGCCGGCCAGCGACTCGCGGATGGGACGGACGAGCGGGATGCCCCCGCCCACCGCGGCCTCGAACGCGATCTGCACGCCGGCGTCGGCCGTTGCCTCGAACAGCTCGGCGCCGTGGTTGGCCAGCAGCTCCTTGTTCGCGGTGACGACGTGCTTCCCGTTCCGCAGCCCCTCGTGGATCAGTGAACGCGCCGGCTCGATGCCGCCCATGAGCTCGACGACGATCTGCACCGCCGGGTCGCGGACGATCGACTCGAGGTCGGTGGTGAACGCATCGCTGGGGAGCGGCACGCCGCGTTCGCGGGCGGGATCCTGGACTCCGACCCGCGTCACCCGTGGCCGCCATCCAGCCCGGCCGGCGATCTCCTCGCCGTGGTCCTGGAGTAGGCGGATGACGGCCGTCCCGACCGTGCCGCAGCCGAGAAGGCCAAGGCCGATGGCGTCGGTCACACCCACGCACCCATGACGATCTCGTCCTCGTAGCCACTCGACTTCTTGGAGTGCCCCCGCAGGCGGCCTTCCTCGACGAAGCCGAACCGGCGGTACAGGGAGACGGCACGGGTGTTGTGGGGAAACACGGTCAGCGCGATCTTCTCCACCCCGGCCCACCGGGCCCAGTCGAACGCCGCCTCCATCAGCGCCGCGCCCACCCCCCGCTCGCGCCAATCGGGAGCCACCGCCATGCCCAGCGAGGCGATGTGGCGCTGCTGGGCATGCAGCTCGCGGGTCAGGCCGATGTGCCCGACGACGCGTCCGTCGGCCACGGCCACGAGCTCCGCACGGTCGGGCATCCACGACCGCCGCAGGCGGCGACGGAGCTCGCCCCGCGGCCACCGGACCTCCTCGCTGCGGATGAACCGCCCCTCCGCGGCCACGGTCGCCACCATCTCCACCAGGCTGCGGGCGTCACGGGGACGGGCCGGACGGACCTCTACCCCGGGCGGCCGCCGGGTGGCCGGACGGGGCCCCGGCGACAGCTCCAGCCGCCCCAGGTCCCCATCGTCCTCGCGTCGGAGGATCGTTCGGTCGCGTCCGTCCCGCACCAGGACCACGGCCGGCCTCCCGACCTTGTTGTAGCTGCTGCTCATGGCGTACTCATAGGCACCGGTCGAGGCCACGGCCAGCAGGTCGCCCCGAGCGATGTCGGCGGGCAGCGGGAGACCGCGGGCCAGCACGTCGCCGGACTCGCAGTGGCGGCCGACCACCGTGACCGCCTCCGGTGTCGCTCCGCTGCGGCGTGAGGCGATGGCCATCGTGTAGCGCGCTCCGTACAGGGGCGGACGGACGTTGTCGGACATCCCGCCGTCGACGGCCACGAACGTCCGCACCCCCGGCACCTCCTTGATGGTCCCCACTGTGTACAGGGTGACGGTGGCGTTCGAGCTGACGGCCCGACCGGGCTCCACGATGAGCTGCGGCACCGGCAGCCCGCGCCGGTCGCATCCTTCCGTTAGGTCGGCGAGGACCGCAGCGGCCAGATCACGCGGGCCGACCGCCTCTT
Organism: Actinomycetota bacterium; assembly: GCA_035641375.1. Classification (GTDB taxonomy): domain Bacteria; phylum Actinomycetota; class UBA4738; order UBA4738; family CALAEC01; genus DASQUI01. The sequence continues at coordinate 2,833 of DASQUI010000119.1, read as the reverse complement.
CGTCCGTGTACGCCACGCCCATCCCGCCACCGACGTCGAGGACGCGGGCGTCGAACCCGAGCTCGGCCTTGGCCTCGGAGAGGAGACCCAGCGCCACCTCGACGGCGCGTCGGTAGGGCCCCGGATCGAGCAGCTGCGACCCGAGGTGCAGATGGATGCCGTGGACGTCGAGCGCGGGGAGCGACAGCGCGCGTTTCAGGGCCCGCAGTGCCAGCGGCTGGGGGATGCCGAACTTCGTGTCCTGCATGCCGGTGGCCACGTACGCGTGGGTCTCCACCTCGATCCCGGGAGCCACCCGGAGAAGGACCGGCTGCTTGCGGGCCAGCCGGCTCGCCTCTGCGGCCACCCGATCGAGCTCCTCCTCGTTGTCGATGACGAGCAGCGACACCCCGGCCTCCATCGCCGCGGCGATCTCCTCCTCGGACTTGTTGTTGCCGTGGAACACGAGCCGGTCGCCGCGGGCACCGGCGCGCCGGCAGGCCTCCAGCTCCCCGCCGGTCGCGGCCAGCAGCCCCAACCCTTCCTCCAGGGCGATGCGGATGAGACCGCCCGCCGGGAAGGCCTTCACCGCCCACAGGACGCGGGGGAACGCCTCGGCGAACGCGCGGCACCGCTCCCGAACGTGCTCCTCGTCGACCACGACGAGCGGCGTGCCGTGCCGGGCGGCCAGCTCCGTGGCGGAACAGCCCCCCACGTGCAGACCGTGGTCGTCGAACCGTGCCGAGGCCGGCCACGGACCGATCACGCCGGCTCCTCCTCGCCCAGCCGCTCCATCGACTCGGGGGCGCTCACCCCGAGCAGAGCCAGCACGTTGGCGATGACCTGCTTCGCCGCCGCAGCCAGCTGTAGCCGGGCTTGCGTCAGCGCCGGCTCCTTGGTCACCACCCGGCACTCCGTGTAGAAGCGGTGGAACCCGCGAGCCAGCTCCTCGGCGTACCTGGTCAGGCGGTGCGGGGCCCGGCCGTCGGCGATCAGGCGGAGCAGCGACGGCAGCTCCCCGATCTTGCGGAGAAGGTCCAGCTCGGTCTCGTGGACCAGCTCCTCCGGACGCGTCTCTTCGAACGGCTGGAGGACGATCCCCTGCTCCGCCGCGTACCGGATCACGCTGGCGATCCGGGCGTGCGCGTACTGCACGTAGTAAACGGGGTTGTCGAGGGTCTGCCGCTTCACCGCCTCGATGTCGAAGTCCAGCGCGGTGTCCGGCGACTGGCTGAGCAGCGTGTACCGCGCTGCGTCCGCGCCGACCTCGTCGATCAGCTCGTCGAGCGTCACGATCTCCCCGGTCCGCTTGCTCATCCGGACCGGCTCACCGGCCCGATACAGCGAGACGAGCTGGGTGAGGATGAACTCCATCTGGTCGACGTCGTAGCCGAACGCCGCAGCCGCTCCCTCCACGCGCTTCACCGTGCCGTGGTGGTCGGCCCCCCACACGTAGATGAGGTGATCGAATCCCCGGGCGAACTTGTCGCGCAGGTACGCGCAATCGGCGGCGAAGTAGGTGGGCTCCCCGCTCGCCCGGATGAGGACCCGGTCCTTGGCGTCGCCGAACCGCTCGGCCCGGAACCAGATGGCGCCCTCGGCCTCGTAGGCGAGGTCCCGCTCGCGGAGCAGCTCGACGGCCTGCGCGATCCGGCCCTGGGCGTGCAGCTCGGACTCGTGGAACCACCGGTCGTGATGCACGCCGAACCGCTCCAGCGTCGCCCGGATGTCGGCCAGGGCCCGGCGCAGCCCCTCCTCGCCCAGCCGGGCCCGCCGATCCTCCGGCGAGAGCTCGAGCAGCGCCTCGCCGTCGGCCTCGTCGAACGCCTCGGCCAGCTCGCGGATGTACACGCCGTGATACCCGCCTTCGGGAACATCGGCCTTGCGTCCGAATCTCTCCAGGTACCGAGCCTCGATCGACCGGGCGAACAGCTCCATCTGGCTCCCGGCGTCGTTGACGTAGTACTCGCGCTCGACGACGTACCCCGTGAACTCCAGCACGCGGGCCAGCGCGTCGCCCAGCGCGGCGCCGCGCCCCGACCCCACGTGCAGGGGCCCGGTGGGGTTCGCCGAGACGAACTCGACCTGGACACGCTCGCCGCCACCGACGGCCACGCGCGGGAAGTCCGGCCCCAGTCCGCGCACCTCCTCCAGCACCGAGTACAGCCACGTGTGGGTGACGAAGAAGTTGATGAACCCCGGGCCGGCCACCTCGGCCTTGGCCACGAAGGGGGACTCCGGCAGGCCGGCCAGGATCGCCTCGGCCACCTCCCGCGGCGATCGTTTGGCCGCCCCGGCCACGGCCAGGGCCACGCCGGTGGCGTAGTCGCCGTGGTCCTTCTGCCGGGGCCGGATGACCTCGATGTCGTCGGGCAGCTCGGCCAGGCCGAGCTCGGCCGCGCTGGCCTCCAGCGCGGTGCGGATGAGCCGGACCAGCTCGGTCTCGATCATCGGCGAGGATCCGTTCCTAGGTGGTTGGGAGCAGTCGCCGGATCAGGTCCACAAGGCGGCCGGGATCGAACGGCTTGGTGACGTAGGCGGCCACGCCGAGCCCGTACCCTCGCTTGCGATCCTCGTCCTGAGCGCGGGCCGAGAGGAACACGATCGGCGTCTCCTTGAACCGCTCGTCCTCCTTCAGCCGCCGGCAGACCTCCCACCCATCGACGCCCGGCATCATCACGTCGAGAAGGATGATATCGGGGGTCAACTCATCGGCGGCGGTGATGGCCTCCTCGCCCCGGGAGGCGGTGCGCACCTCGAATCCCTCCAACCCGAAGTTGACCTGCAGGAGGCGAAGGATGACCGGGTCGTCATCGGCGACCAGGATCCTCTTCTGCGTGGCGTTCCCCCCCAA
>DASQUI010000118.1:0-2457 GCA_035641375.1 Actinomycetota bacterium | reverse complement strand
GAGGTGGACGATGCCGACGAGGTCGTCACCACCGCCGGCGTCGTTGAATCCGACATCGATGCCGCGCTGGCCCCGGGCTGTCCGGGCTGGGCCAGCCATCCCGGGAACCAGATCGTCGGTACGCCTGACTCTGAAACGTTGACCGGCACTTCCGAGGACGACATCATCTGTGGCCTCGGCGGGAATGACCTCCTCCGTGGGAAGGACGGCCGTGATGTGCTGCTGGGCGGCCCCGGAAGCGATGACCTGCGCGGAGGAGCCCGCGGCGACTGGATGCACGGTGGCTCCGGGAACGACATCCTTCGCGGCGGCGACGGCCCCGACGCGCTGTTCGGAGGCCGCGGACAGGACGACCTCCGAGGTGGCGCGGGCAGGGACTTCCTGAACGGCGGCCGCGACCGGGACCGATGCGACGGCGGGACCGGGCGCGACTTCAGCCGTCGATGCGAGGTCAAGCTCCGGATCCCCTAGCGGACGATCCCTGCTCGGCCCGTGGTCGCCGACGTCAGCCCGATCGGAGTCCCGCGGCGCGCTGTCGGAGGAGGTCGCGCTCTCGGGTGTTCTGGGTGAGTGAGGCGGCCCGCTCGAACTCGGCCCCGGCCTCGTCGAGGCGGCCGACCTTGGCCAGGAGGTCGCCGCGCACGCTCGGCAACAGGTGATATCGCTGGAGCGACGGCTCCGACCGCAGCGCGTCGACGACCTCCAGGCCAGCATCCGGGCCGAAGGCCATCGACACGGCCACGGTGCGGTTGAGCTCGACCACCGGTGACGGCATGACCTGGGCCAGCGCGTCGTACAGGGCCACGATCCGCTCCCAATCGGTCTCCTCCGGCGTCCGGGCGCGGGCGTGACAGGCCGCGATGGCCGCCTGGAGCGCGTACGGGCCGAGGGCGCCGCTGAGCTCCTCGGCGCGCTCCAGGGCAGCCAGCCCCCGGCGGATGAGGAGGTGATCCCAGCGCGAGCGGTCCTGGTCGAGCAGCAGGATGGGATCCCCGGTCGGACCGGTCCGCGCCCGCAGACGCGACGCCTGGAGCTCCATCAGCGCCACGAGGCTGTGGACCTCGGGGTCCTTCGGAGCCAGCCGAGCGAGGATGCGGCCCAGGCGCATCGCTTCGTCGCAGATCTCCGGCCGGGCCCACTCGTCGCCGGCGGTGGCCGAGTACCCCTCGTTGAAGATGAGGTAGATCACCTCGAGCACCGAGGCCAGACGGGCCTCACGCTCGGGACCGACCGGGACCTCGAACGGGACCCGGGCCTCGGACAACGTCCGCTTGGCGCGGACGATGCGCTGGGCCAGGGTGGGCTCGGGAACGAGGAACGCCCGGGCGACCTCCTCGGTGGTCAGGCCGCCGAGCAGCCTCAACGTCAGCGCGACCCGGGCCTCCTTCGACAGGACCGGGTGACAGGCCACGAACATCAGCCGCAGGAGGTCGTCGCCGACGTCCTCGTCGATGGCGTCGAGGTCCGGCTCCGAGGTCTCCTCCAGCTCGGCGGCCAGCTGCTCGTGCTTTCGGTCTGCCATGGCCTCATGGCGGAAATGGTCGATGGCCCGGCGCTTCCCCACAGCCGTGAGCCAGGCGCCCGGATTCTCCGGGACGCCTGACTCCGGCCACTGCTGGAGGGCGGCAAGCAGCGCCTCCTGGGCGAGGTCCTCGGCGAGACCGACGTCACGCACCATCCGGGCCAGGCCGGCGATCACCCGGGCGGACTCGATCCGCCAGACGGCCTCGATGGCGCGATGGGTATCGCTCGTCGCTACTCCTTCTTGGAAAGCTCCTCGCCGAGCTTCCTAGCGCGGTCGATGGCCGGGCTGTCGCCCAACTCCTCGGCGAATTCGTCGAGCTCGAAGATCGGGCGGATGTCGACGTGGCCCTCCCCCTCGTACTCGTCGGCGCCGGTCTCCCACGGGATGCGCTTGGCCCACTCGACCGCCTCGTCGATGTCCTTGACCTGCCAGATCCAGTAGCCGGCCACGACCTCCTTGGACTCGGCGAACGGCCCGTCGGTGACGGTGAGCTTGCCGTCGGCGTACGTGACCCGCTTGGCCTGGGAGCTGGGGTGCAGGCCGTTCGCGTCGAGCAGGACGCCGGCCTTGTGCAGCTGGTCGTTGAACTTGCCCATCTCCGCCAGCATCTCTTCGCTGGGGAGCTGCCCCGGCTTGGGATCGCCCTTCACGTGCACCATGACTCGCATGTCGAGCCTCCTTTGCCGACCAGGGCCCCGGCGCTGTCGGCCGGGTTCCAACCCTGACCCTACCCAAGCGTCGGATGAAGGGGCGGGGAATCGACAGCCCGACACGCACTCGTGTCCGTGTTCCGGATCATCCTCTTGGGTCGGACATACTCCAACTCGACGGTGGTCGCCTTCACGCATCGGTCTCCTGGCGGACACGTCGACGGGCCGATAGCCGACTTGTTCGGCTCGCCCGGCGGGCGCTAGAGTTCCCTTCCACTGCTC
>DASQUI010000117.1:0-3778 GCA_035641375.1 Actinomycetota bacterium | reverse complement strand
CCATCGTGCTCACGGTGCTGGAGAGCCTCCTCCGGACGATGCAGCTGGACGAGGCGGCCCGTCAGATCGTGAACGGCATCGTGCTGATCCTGCTGCTCTCGGCGTACGGGCGTCAGGCCCGGCTGCGGCAATGAAGGAGGAGGACGAACATGGATGATCGCCTGGGGGTTGGGTTCGTCGGCGCCGGCTTCGTGGTCGACGTGTTCCATGCCCGGACCTGGGAGGGAGTTCGCCACGCGGACATCACCGCCGTGATGAGCACGACCGGCACTAGGGCCGAGCGCGTGGCTGAGACGTGCCGGTCCCTTCGAGTGGGGGACCCCGCCGTGTACCGGGACGTGGCGGAACTGGTCCGCGACCCGCGGGTCGACGCGGTGTGGGTGGCGGTCCCCAACGACGTGCGGGTGGCCGTGGTGGAGGCGATCTGCGAAGAGGTCCGGTCGGGGGGAGCCGAGCTGCGAGGGATCGCCATCGAGAAGCCCCTGGGACGAACGGTGGCCGAGGCCCGCCGGATCCTGGAGATGGTCGAGAAGACGGGACTTCGTCACGGTTACCTGGAGAACCAGGTGTTCGCACCGGCCGTCAACCGGGTTCGCCAGCTGGCGTGGGCCCGAGGGGCCGCCATCAGCGGCCCGCCGTTCCTGGCCCGGGCGGCGGAGGAGCACAGCGGTCCTCACGAGGGATGGTTCTGGTCCGGCCAGCGGCAAGGGGGCGGGGTGCTGAACGACATGCTGTGTCACAGCGTGGAGGCCTCTCGGCATCTGCTCACGAAGCCCGGTGAGCGGAAGCGCGACTGGCTCACCCCGAAGTCGGTCACGGCCTCCATAGCCTCGCTGAAGTGGGGACGGCCGCGGTACGCGGACGAACTCGCGGAGAGGTACGAGGGGGTGGACTATCGGAGGACCCCGGCGGAGGACTACGCTAGGGCCACCTTTCTGTTCGAGGACGCCGAGGGGCACCACGTGGTGGCCGAGGCCACCACCTCGTGGAGCTTCGTGGGGGCCGGGCTCCGCCTCTCGTTCGAGCTCCTGGGGCCGGAGTACTCCGCCACGGTCGACACGCTGGACGCCGAGGCCAAGATCTTCCTGTCCCGCAGGGTCACCGGCCGGGTCGGCGAGGACCTGGTGGAGAAGCAGAACGCGGAGCAGGGGCTGATGCCGGTGATGGCGGACGAGGGTGTCGCCTACGGGTACCTCCACGAGAACCGGCACATGGTCGAGGCGTTCCGGTCGGACAGCCAACCGGACGAGGATCTCCACGATGGCCTTCTGGTCACCGAGCTCCTCATGGCCGCCTACCTCTCCGCGGAGCAGGGCACCACCGTGTCCCTCCCCGTACCCGACCTCGACGAGTTCGTTCCGGCGGTGGCCCGAGGAACGTGGGACCCGAGGGCCATTCCGGTCGGGAGCGGCTCCTCCGGCCGGTAAAGCCCTTTCGTCTCAGGCCGCGCGGCGGATGAACCGAACGGACGCATCGCCGAAGGATGTTTTTCTTGGGACTCCTCGGGTTCCTGCGGGTCCGTAGCCGGAGTCTGAGCCCACCCGGACCCGACCTGACCAGCGGCGGTTTCCCTCCTTCCAGGACGCCGATGATTCAAACCCACACCCAATGTCGGGTTCCTCGTCGGGCGGGATAGTCTGGTCCCGGAGGAGGCCCGCTCCGCGATGCTGCGAGGTGCCGCCGTCATCGTGTGGGACCCGGGCCGGACACAGGTTCCTGATTTCATCTCTCCCACACGAGCTGGAAGTGCCTTCAAAGCATGCCTCGGAAGGCAGCGATAGCGGCCTCGGCCCGAGCATCTGACGGAGCGCATACCGTTGGCACCTACATGAAGCACGCACACCGTTCGGGCTGGCCTGACTACGGATCAGAAGGCTGGGGGTTCGAGTCCCTCCGGGCGCACCGATTGTTCCTGCCGTTCCGGCAAGGACGGCCGCCCGATGGCTGCTCGGTGGGCCACTCCGTCGATCGCCCTAGGCCGACGCGCGGCTACCGGCCGAACCGACGCATGCGTATCATCTCCCCGATCGTCCCTCGTGCGGGAGAGGCAGGGGGTTCCTCATGCGGTCTGGGAGGCGGTTCGCGTCGACGGTCTTGATCTCCGGCGCCCTCCTGCTCGCTTCGTGTGGTGAAGAGGGGGCCCCAGTCTCCGGCGACGGCGCCAACGGTGCCTCGGAGGAGACCACCGAGGATCGCAAGGAGGTGGCGCTGCCGGCTGGCGGTCCGACGGATCCGATGTTCCCCGCCGACGACGACGCGTACGACCTGCTGGCCGCCGGCCAGTGCCAGGAGCTGAAGGAAGCAGCCGAACGCTGGCCCCCCGATGTCGCCGCCCAGCACGGCGCGGACGCCGTGGAACTCTACCGAAGCGCCGCGCACGTGTGCCTCGGGGAGTGGGACCCTGCGATCGAGGCGTTCGATCGCATCGGCACCCCGGAGCTCAAGGGGATCTGTCCGCGTGAGGCCGTGTACGCCTGGCTCCAGCCCCTGATCCAGGCCAAGAAGGCGGACCCGGGCTTCGAGCCGGAGTTTGTGGCCTCCGGTGGGTCGCCCCCCTGCCCGACCAACGCCGACGGTGACGACGGAGACGACGGAGAGCCCACCGTCGGGCCGACGGTCGAATCGTGAGCACCCGGGCCGACACGCCTCGGGCCGCGCTGACGACCGACGGATCCGACGGCGGCCCAACCAGGTCGATGCTGGGTACCCTTCGCGTCCTTGGGACCCTCGTCGCGCCGACGACGCTGGTCGTGGCCCTGCTCTACTACTTCGGCTGGGCCCGCACGAGCACCCAGGCGTTCGTCATGGGCCTCGACGAGAGCCTCTTCGGCTACTCCGCACAGGACTACATCCTGCGCAGCATCAGCTCGATGTTCTGGCCGCTGTTCATCGCGGCCGCGGCGATCCTGGTCGGGTTGCTGGTCCACGACCGCCTCATCCACAGCGCGGACGAGCGTCTGATCCGGGCGGTCGGTGTGGGGACGGCCGGGGTGGGAGTGCTCCTGCTGGCGCTTGGACTCGTCGGCTCGTTGGACGAGAGGCCGTCCCGGTTCGTGTCGCTGGGCGCACCCTTGAGCGTGACGGTCGGCATCGCCCTGGTGGCATACGCCGCGTTCCTCCGTCAACCGCGCGGCGCGCCGCGGCGTGGTCGCTCGGCATCCACGGTTCCCGGCTTGGCCTGGAGCCTGGTGACCGTGCTCCTGCTCCTGAGCGCGTTCTGGACTGTGTCGCACTACGCGGCCGTCAAGGGCATCGACTTCGCCGATCAGGCGGTGCGGGAGCTCCCCACGAACCCGTCCGTGACCATCTACAGCGTCTCGCGCCTGTACCTGGAGGACCCCGTGGTCGAACAAACCCTGCCGGCGGAGGAGGGCGCCTACCGGTACCGGTACACGGGGCTGAAGCTCCTGTTCCGTGCGGACGGGAAGCTGTTCCTCCGGCCAAGCGACCCCAGCGACCAGAGGAACATCGTCATCCCCGAGGACCTCGCCATCCGCGTCGAGTACGAATGACGGCGAGCGTGGCTCCGACCGGCGGGACGGCGGGCCGTCCCGCGATCCCCTCGACTACTGGATACCTACGGATCAGAAGGCTGGGGGTTCGAGTCCCTCCGGGCGCACGACCTGCGAAACATGGCTTCCGGCGTGAGGATGGGATAGAGCCGAGCGAGGCAGTCCTGGCGGTGATGGCCTCTATGCGCTAACGGCCGGCTCCGCGCAGCGCTCGATCAACAGTCGGCGATTCGCCTGTAGCCATACCAGCATCTCGCGGATGGAGT
>DASQUI010000116.1:0-6093 GCA_035641375.1 Actinomycetota bacterium | reverse complement strand
GACGTCACCGATATCGAGCAGGTTCGCACCCTCGTCGACCGCACCGTGACCGAGCTCGGGACCATCGACATCCTCGTCAACAACGCCGGCGCGGCGCCGTTCATGTCGACGGTCGACGAGATGCGTGAGGAGGGGTTCGAGAAGTACTTCAAGATCACGTTCACCAGCGCTTTCTACGTCACCAAGGCGGCCTCCAAGGTGTTCCTGGAGAAACAGTCGGGTTGCGTGATCAACGTGGCCTCCGTGGCCGCGTTCATCGCCAGCCCCGGGCTCACCTACTACGGCGCGGCCAAGGCGGCCCTGGTGAACCTGACCAAGACGGTCGCGCGCGAGTGGGCGCCGTACGGCGTTCGGGTCAACGCCATCGCCCCGGGGTGGATCGAGACCGAGATGAACGCCCGGGGCCGGACCGACGCGAACTGGTACGAGACGATCCGGTCGATGATCCCGCTGGGACGATGGGGCACGGCCGAGGAGGTGGCCGGGGTGGCCCGGTTCCTGGCCTCCGACGCCGCCTCGTTCATCACCGGCGCGGTGATCGTGGCCGACGGCGGGCAGACGCTCACCAACCTCATCGGCCAGTGATCGCCGGCAGGGTCATCGTCGTCACCGGGGCATCCAGCGGCCTCGGCGCTAACCTCGCTCTGGCCCTCGGCGCCCGCGGCGCCGAGCTGGTCCTGGCGGCGCGGCGGAAGGAGCGCCTCGACGCCATCGCCGCCCGCGTCCGCGAGTCCGGCGGAACGGCGCTGGTCGTCCCCACCGACGTGACGCTGAAGAAGGACCTGGAGCATCTGGTACAGGCCACCGCGGACGCCCACGGCCGCATCGACGTGCTCGTCAACAACGCGGGAATCCCGGGCGGAGGACGATTCTCCGAGCTGACACTGGCCGAGATCGAGAAGGTCACCTCGACCGACTATCTGTCGGTCCTGCGCCTCACGAAGCTGTTCCTCCCGATGCTGCTCGATTCCCGCGGGCAGATCGTCAACGTGGCCTCGCTGGCCGGACGGTTCGCCGTCCCCGGCGCCGGCGCGTACACGGCGGCCAAGCACGCCGTCGTGGCACTGTCGGAATCCCTGTACCACGAGCTGGGGCCTGAGGGCGTCATGGTCACGGTGGTGAACCCGGGCTTCTTCGAGACGGAAGGCTTCCCCCACGAGGACCTGAAGGGTCACCCCCTCTCTCGGCTGCTGGTGAGCGCGTCGGGAGACGTCCTCCGTTCCGTCGTCGAGGTCATCGATGGGCGCAGGGGGCCGGAGGTGTCGGTGCCGCGATGGCTGGGAGCGATGCAGGCGTTCCGGGTCCTCACCCCACCGCTGTATCGGGCCGGCGTCCGCCGCTTCACCACCCAGCGCCTCCGCCGCCCACCCCCCTAGCCTGGCGGACACGGGGTCGGATCCCTGCTATGATTCTCATCACGGATGACAAACGTCATCCCGTGAGGTTTCGTTTCCCATCTCCTTCACGGTTCTGGGCAGATGACAACCTCGCCCAGAAAGCGCGGCGCCACGCGCCGCAGAAGGAGATGATGATGACCACCTTCCTCGATCTCGGTGTTTCGCGTGCCGTGGATAAGGCCCTGGCGCGCCGAGGCATCGAGGCCCCCTTCCCCATCCAGGCGATGGCGATCCCCGACGCGATGGCCGGACGTGACGTCCTGGCCAAGTCACAGACGGGTTCGGGCAAGACCCTGGCCTTCGCCGTGCCCATCGCGGAGCGCATCCAGAGGAGCGACGGCACACCGGCCGCGCTCGTGCTGGTCCCGACGCGTGAGCTGGCCGTCCAGGTCCGCGACGAGAGTGCGGACGTGTCCGCCGCGAAAGGCCTGAAGGTCGCCGTGGCCTACGGCGGCATGCCCCTGCGCGGACAGGCCAAGGCCGCCGCGGAGTCCCACGTGCTCGTGGCCACCCCGGGACGGCTGGAGGACCTCCTCCAGCGCCGCCTGGTGAAGCTCCACAACGTCCGCATCCTCATCCTCGACGAGGCCGACCGCATGCTCGACATGGGATTCCAGCCCCAGGTCGATGCGATCGTGCGGCGGATCCCGCCGACGCGCCAGACGATGTTCTTCTCGGCGACGCTCGACGGGGCCGTGGGGCGGCTGTCGAAGGCGTACACGCGGGACGCCGTGCTCCACGCGGTCGAGTCGCTCAAGGAGACCGTCGACGAGGCCGACCACCGGTTCGTCCAGGTCAGCGGCCACGGCAAGGTGGATGCGCTGGTCAAGCTGCTCGGCGCCGATCGCGGCCTGGCCCTGGTCTTCGTCCGCACCAAGCGCGGCGTGGACCGGCTGGTCAAGAAGCTTGCTGCCGCCGGCGTTCGAGCCGCGGCCATGCACGGGGACATGTCCCAGCAGGCCCGGCAGCGCTCGCTGAAGCGGTTCGAGAACGGATCGATCGATGCCCTCGTGGCCACCGATGTGGCGGCGCGCGGCCTCGACCTGTCGGGCATCACCCACGTGATCAATTACGACCCACCGCAGGACCACGACGGATACGTGCACCGCGTCGGCCGCACGGCGCGAGCCGGTCGGTCCGGCACGGGCATCACGCTCGTGACCCCGGACCAGCAGGGGGACGTTGGCCGGATGGCGCGCCACCTCGCCCTCCACGACGAGTTCGAGGAAGGCGGGATGAAGGTCCCCGCGCCGATGGTCGTGTACTCCTCGGGTGGCCGCCGCCGGCGGGTGGCACCACGGGCCGCGCGGCGCCGCTAAGAGGCGCCGCCGGACCCGACCCGGTGCACCTTCAACAGGTTGGTGTGGGCCTCGCCGAAGGGTGAGGACCCCACCATCAGCACCGCGTCGCCCGCCCGCACCAATTCCTCGGCAGCGAGCCGCTGGTCGATCAGCGCGATCATCGCGTCGGTATCCTCCAGCGGCTCGGCCAGGAACGGGCGCACGCCCCGATACAGCGTGAGCCGCCGCACCACCCTCATCGACGGCGAGAAAGCGTAGATCGGCACGCGGGGACGCGTCGCCGAAAGTAACTTCGCCGTCATCCCCGTTTGGGTGAAGCAGGCGATCGCCGTGGTGCCGCCCTGGAGCGACACCGACAGCGCGGCCTGGGCGACCAGGTGGGCATCCGTCGGCGCCGGGAGCGTGGGCGGCCCGGCCACGTAGCCGGAGCCCCCGGCCACCTCGGCGATGCGCACCGCGGTGCGGGCCGCCTCGACGGGGAACTCCCCCACCGCCGTCTCGCCGGACAGCATGATCGCATCCGATCCCTCGAACACCGCCGCGGCCACGTCGCTGGCCTCGGCCCGAGTGGGCCGCGGCGCATGGGTCATCGACTCCAGCATCTGCGTAGCCACGATGACCGGCTTCCCGGCGGCGACGCATCGCGACACCAGGTCGCGCTGGATCAGGGGGATCTCCTCCAGGGGCAGCTCCACTCCGAGATCGCCGCGGGCAACCATGATGGCGTCGGCGGCCTCGATGATCTCGTCGGCCTCGCGGACGGCCGGCCCGGTCTCGATCTTGGCCACCACCAGCGGCGGATCGTTCCCGCACAGGTCGCGCAGCGCTCGAACCTCGTTGGCCCGCCGGACGAACGAGAGCGCCACCATGTCGGCCCCGGCCTCCACCGCCCACCGGGCGTCGGCCTCGTCCTTCGTCGTGATGGCCGGGAGGGTGAGCCGCTCGGCGGGGACGTTCACACCGCTCCGCGACCGGATGGAGCCGCCTCGCACCACCTCGGTGACCACGGTGCCACCCTCGACCTCGGCCACCCTGAGCTCGGCGGCGCCGTCGGCGAGCAGGACGCGGTCGCCGGGGCGGAGATCGCCGGCCAGCCCCGGATGCGACGTGGTGGCGCCGAGTGTGTCCCCGGGGCCGCCGTCGGCACGCAGCTCGAAGCGTTCGCCGGAGGTAAGCCGGATCTCGTCAGCCGACAGCTCGCCGAGTCGGACCTTGGGGCCGGAGAGATCGGCCAGGATCCCCACCGTCCGTCCCGCTTCCTCCGCGGCGGCCCGCGCGGCGTCCATGAGCCGCCCGCGTCCCTCCAGGGTGCCGTGGGAGAGATTGACACGGGCCACGTCCATGCCGGCTTCGACGAGCTCGACGACGCGGTCGCGCGACGCCGGCCCCAGGGTGCAGATCAGCTTGGTGGCCCGCCGCGGGTCACCCTCGGCCACGGAGCACCTCCTCGATGAGATCGGCCACCGGTGGATCGGTACGCTCGGGGGCGTTCTCCGACAGCGTGTCGGGAACCGATCCGCCACCCTTCTCGTGGGCGAGGTCCAGCCACGACGCCGGGACCTCGTCGGGCACTCTCTGCCCACTCAGCTCCGCGAAATACACCGTCCACGCCCGCGGCACCACGCGGGCCCACTGGTAACCGCCCCCGCCCATGGCCACCCACCGGCCATCGCAGACGTCGTGGGCCAGGTCGTGGAGGGTCCGGGCCGATTCCGCGTAGGCGCGGGTCGACAGCCCCAGGTGGGCCAGCGGGTCCGTGAAATGGGTGTCGCAGCCCAGCTGGGTGACCAGGACGTCCGGCCCGAACCGCCGCACCAGCGGCGGGACGACCTCTCGGAACGCCGATAGCCAGGCCTCGTCGCCGGTGGTCGGGGGAAGGGGCACGTTGACCTTCGTCCCCTCGGCCTCGCCGGCGCCGCGCTCGTCGGTGAAGCCGGTACCTGGGAAGAGGTAGCGCCCCGATTCGTGCAGCGAGATCGTCAGCACGCGCGGGTCCTCGTAGAAGATGGCCTGTGGTCCGTCGCCGTGATGGACGTCGACGTCGACGTAGGCGATCCGGTCGACGCCCTCCCGCAGCAGCCAGGCGATGGCGATGGCTGGATCGTCGTACACGCAGAAGCCCGACGCCCGCTCAGGCATGGCGTGGTGGAGGCCGCCGGCGGGGCTGAAGGCGTGCTCCGCCGGCCCACGCAGGACCGCCTCGGCTGCCACGATCGAGGCGCCGGCCACGCGGGACGACGCCTCGTGCATGTGCGGGAAGATGGGGTTGTCGCCCGGGCCGAACCCGAACCGCCACCAGTCCCCCGGCTCGCCGGCCCCGGCTCGCCGCACGGCGTCGACGTACGCCTCGGTGTGCACCAGCTGAAGCTCCTGGTCGGTGGCCTCGCGGACCGGCGTCTCCTCGACCTGTGGGGCGTCGAGGAGGCCGTACGCGGCGATGAGCTCCCGCGTGAGCAACACCCGGACCGGCTTCAGCGGGTGGTGGGGGCCGTGGTCGTAGGCGACGACGTCGGGCGAGTACACGAGCACGACGCGGTCGCTCATCCCTCGGGCAGGATGGCGTCGACCTCGGCCTCGAGGAGCCACCGCGGATCGAGGAAGCCGGCCACGACGATCATCGTGTTGACCGGCCGGATGTCGGCGAACACCTCGCCGTGCGCCCGGCCGACCTCCTCCCAGTCTTCGGCGCGGACCAGAAAGACCCGGGTCCGAACGACGTGCTCGGGGCCGGCGCCGGCCTCCCGCAGCGCGGCGAGGATGATGTCGAAGCACCGCCGTGCCTGTCGGTAGGCGTCGGCCGGGGGATCCCCGCCGTCGGGCATGATCGGCGCCGTCCCGGCCACCGAGATGTGGTGCCCCACCCGGACCGCCCGCGAGAACCCGACCACGGGCTCGTACGGCGATCCCGACGAAACGACGTGGCGCTCCACGCAGCCAGAGTACCGGGGCCGGGACTACCCGAGCGACTCGCGCCAGACCTCGAGGCCGCGGACCAGCCCGGCCTCCATCCAGCGGAGGAACCGGTCGCGGGCCGACGAGGGATCCTCGGTGGGATCGATGTCGAACAGCTGGTCGGTGAGCGGCTCGAGGTCAGAGAGGTTCTCCTCACCCCGCTGCACGCGGTCGCGCTTGAAGAAACACATCGCCGCGACGAGCTTGCCGCCGGCCTGATCGCCGACGGCATGGAACGAAAGCAGCATCTCGTCCTGCGTCGAGGTGCGCATCATCAGCCGCGTCCACGCTCGGTAGATGTCGAGGTTGGCGAAGTAGTCGAGGCGGCGGGCGTTCTCGATGATGTGCCACTTGAAGAAGTAGTCGCGGGAACCGCCGTTCTTCTCGTGATCGACCTCGAACCGATAATCGGGGGCGATCTGACGAAGATCCCTGGTCATCTT
>DASQUI010000115.1:0-2968 GCA_035641375.1 Actinomycetota bacterium | reverse complement strand
GGACCGCCTCGAACAGGCCGTACTCCCATCCCAGGTTGGCCCCGGGGGCCAGCCCCAGTCCCCCCACCAACCCGGCGCACAGGTCGGAGATGATGTCGCCGTACAGGTTGGGCAGCAGCAGCACGTTCAACATCTCTGGCTCGGCGGCCAGGCGCATGGCCAGCTCGTCGATCTGCACGGCCTCGACGTCGATGTCGGGATAGTCCTGACGGTCGATCTCCAGCGCCGTCTCCAGGAATACGCCGTCGGAGAACCGCATGATGTTGGCCTTGTGCCCCACGGTGACGTTCGTGCGGCCGTGCCGCCGGGCGAAGTCGAGGGCGAACCGGACGATACGCTGCGTGCCGGTGACCGAGATCGGTTTCAGCGTCACGCCGGCGTCCGCGGGGATGCGGTAGCCCCTGACCTGCTGGAGCTCGGCCCGCAGGCGGGCCAGCTCCTTGGAGCCGCGCTCGAACTCGACCCCCTGGTACAGGTCCTCCGTGTTCTCCCGGATGACGACGACGTCCACGTGGGGGTGCCTCGAGGGGACGCCGGGCAGCCGCCGCGACGGACGCACCGCGGCGAACAGGTCGAGGTCCTGCCGGAGCGCCACGTTGACGCTGCGGAACCCCGTCCCCACCGGGGTGGTGATGGGCCCCTTCAACGCGGTGCGCGACTCCCGGATCGCGTGCAGCACACGGTCGGGGAGGGGTGTCCCCTCCGCGTCCATCACCCCGGCCCCCGCTTCCTGCACGTTCCATGTCACCGGGACGCCGGTGGCCTCGACCACAGCCCGGGCTGCCGCGACCACCTCTGGACCGATGCCGTCGCCGGGGATGAGCGTGATGCGGTGGGTCACGGTGGGCGAGGCTAGCACAGCGCCGTTTGCCTGCTTCCGTAGCACGGGTACTACACAGAGCGAGCACATCGAGTGAGGAGGATGGAGCGTTGGAACGTCGCACGGTGTTCGAACAGATCAGCCTGACCAGGGTTCGCCGGGCGCGGACAATGCGACGGGTGGGCCTCGGCGTGTTGGTGGTGTTCCTGGGTCTGGGTGCCTTCAACCTCTTCGGCGTCCGCACCGTCGAGGCCAGCGCTCGGCGCGGTGGCTACGAGCTGGAGGTCCACTACGCGGCGATGACGCGAGCCGGGCTGGCCACGCCCTGGACCGTGTTCGTTCGACGCCCGGGAGGCTTCGACGGCCCGGTGACGCTGGCCACGACCGCGGACTACTTCGAGCTCTTCGACGAGAACGGCCTCGATCCGGTGCCGACGAGCAGCCGGACGGACGGCGAGCTCATCATCTGGAAGTTCGAGCAACCCCCGGGGGAGGTGCTCGAGGTCGACTTCGATGCTCGGTTGAGCCCGGCCGTCCAGGTCGGCAAGCGGGCGGCCACGTCGGTGCTGGTCAACGACCGCCCCGTGGTCACGGTCGAGTACGAGACGGGAGTGATGCCCTGATGGAGATCATCGTCCGCGCCACGGCGCTCTTCTTCTTCGTGTGGTTCCTGATGCGGCTCCTCGGGAAGCGGGAACTCTCCGAAATGACCGCGTTCGAGCTGGTGCTGCTGATCTCCATCGGAGATCTCATCCAGCAGGGGATCACGCAGGAGGACATGTCGGTGACCGGGGCCATCCTGGCGGTCGGCACGATCGGCGTGTGGATCGCCGCGTTTTCGTTCGTCGCCTTCCGGTGGAAGGCGTCGCGGAACGTGATCGAGGGAACCCCCGTCCTGGTGGTGCGGTCGGGAGTGATCCTCGACGAGGTCCTGCACCTCGAGCGGGTGACCAGGGACGAAGTGATGGAGGCCGCCCGCGATCAGGGGATCGAGGACATCGGCGTCGTCCGCTACGGGGTCCTGGAGGCGAACGGGCGCTTCTCGTTCATCTCGGGGGGCCGCCACCAGCAGCCGCCCGGGATCGCCGAATGACGGTCAGGCGCTCTTGCGGCCGGTCTTTCGGTTGACGGCCCGCTGGAGCTGGGCCTTGTTCATCCTCGAACGGCCGGGGATGTTGAGGTCCTTGGCTTCCTCGTAGAGCTGGCCGCGGGTCCGACCGCCGGGCCCCTGGTGCGAGCGCCGGCCTCCGCGCCGGGACGACGAGATGTCGACCCGCGATTCGCGCGATGACTCTCTGGCCTCACCCGAGCGGGCCCGTTCCTTGTTGACGGTGCGCGAGGCGATCTCCTCGGCCTCGTCCTCGCTCCGTCCCTGATCCTTGAGACCCTTCTTGATGTGCTTGTACTGCCGCTCGCGCTTCTCGCTCCATGCCTCCTGTGGCATGCTCCACCTCCTTGGTGGCTTCCATCAAGGAGGTACCCGGCGGCTGGGGTGAGAAACCAGAGCGACCGGTGGCCTACAGCCGATCGAACATGATGGCCCGCTTCACCTCTTGGATGGCCTTGGTGACCTTGATCCCGCGAGGGCAGGCTTCTGTGCAGTTGAACGTGGTTCGGCAGCGGAACACGCCGCTCTTCTCGCCGAGGATCTCCAGCCGGCGCTTCCCGCCATCATCACGCGAGTCGAAGATGAACCGGTGGGCGTTGACGATGGCCGCCGGACCGATGTAGCCGTCGTCACCCCAGAACACGGGACACGACGTCGTGCACGCCGCGCACAGGATGCACTTGGTGGTGTCGTCGAACTTCTCCCGCTCCTCGGGTGACTGGCGGCGCTCCCGGTCGCCGGGATCCCCGTCGTTGATGAGGTACGGCAGCATCTTCGTATAGCCGTCGAAGAACGGCTCCATGTCGACGATGAGGTCCTTGAGGACGGGGAGGCCGCGGATCGGCTCGATGCTGACCTTGGGGGCGACCTGCTTGACCAGGACCTTGCACGCCAGGTCGTTCTTGCCGTTGATGAGCATGGCGTCGGAGCCGCAGATCCCGTGCGCGCACGAGCGGCGCAGCGCGAGAGTCCCGTCCTGGTGCCACTTCACCTCGTGGAGGGCGTCGAGCAGGCGGTCCAGCGGGTCGACCATGATCGTG
>DASQUI010000114.1:0-9655 GCA_035641375.1 Actinomycetota bacterium | reverse complement strand
TCCCTGCAACAGAGAGAACCCCGTCCAGCCGAGCCACGTCTGCGTGGTCAGCCACCCCATCTGCAAGCCGAACCCGATCCCGCCGGCCACGAACCCGAGCAGCGCCGCGCGGCGGGGCCGGGCCCCGGCCACCGCCCACAGGACCGGGATCAGCGCGACGAGGGCCAGCGGACCGAGGTCGGCCCGCGGGAACGACAGCCACACGAGGACGCCCGAAGCGGCCGCGGCGAACAGCGAGATCGGCAGTGACCGGGGCGCAGTCAGGCGCAGTCCCGGCAGAGCATCTTTCTCTTGTTCGCCAGCTGGCTTCGATGCTTGACGAGGAAGCAGTTTCGACATGTGAACTCGGTGGGCTGCTGGGGGACGACCTTGACGGACAGCGTCTCGACCCGATCCTCCCGGCCGGTGGAAGTCGCCGGGATGACCTCCTCCTCGGCCGGGGTGTCCTCGGCCGCTTCTGACTCGGACTTCTCCCGCTTGGCCAGGAGCTCGTCCAGGCTGGACTCGACCTCCTCGGTCGGAGGAGGCTCCTCGTCGGCCTCTTCGGCCTCCTCGAGGTCCTCCTCGTCGGGCTCGTCGTCCGGCGTGGTGATGTTCTCGTCCTCTGCCTTGCGCGCCATCGTCCCGGGTCTTTCCCTGAAAAAGGTCGGCACATTCTACGCCCGGTTTCGAGAAAAGACAGGGAGGGCGAGACGTCCGGACGACGAAGGACCCAAGAGACGTTTGGGGCCGCGACACCGGGGTGCCGCGTTCTCTACTCCGCCTCTTGGGTCCTTGGTCCGCCGGCGCGGTCCGGCGAGCGGTAAACACTGTATTCCGCGCCGGAAAAGGTGTCAACGGGTCGTCGATGGTTTGTCACTCTGAACCGTCGAGTTGTCATCGACGGTTGTCGTGTCGGCGGGGGGCGGTATCCTCCGCGTGTGGAGGGGCCCCGAGCGGGCGTGGATCTGGCCGAGAGCGTCGGCCTGGACAAGGCTGCGTCGTTCGTCGTCGACCTCCTCGACCGTCCCGGCGAGAAGATCCGCGTCGTCGAGGGGCAGCTCGGGCTGCTCGAGGACGTCGTCGTAGACGGGCATCCCGACGCGTTCGCGCTGGAGCGGTTGTCGGCCGTCGACGCCGGCACCGTGTGGGCCGTCGACGGCGGCTCGTGCACGCTGGCCGACGGACGGTCCTTCCAGGTGTCGGCGTACCGCGCCGCGCGGGTGCGGCTGCGCGACGGCGTCACCGATCTGGTGGAGACGCCGCCGCTGTCGGTCCGCGCCGTGTCCCAGGCGGAGATCGAGGCCATCGCCCGCGAGGCGCTCACGGAGCTGTGCGGCACCGAGCCGGAGCGCATCCCGGACCTGCCCCGTCCCGTCGACGCGCTGCGCGAGTGGGCGGAGTGGGGGCTCGTCGGGCAGACGGTGCGCGAGGCGGCCCCCGGTGACCTCGTCCTCGTGGACGGGTCGCTGCACGGCGGTCCCCTGGTCCCGCCCGAGGTGGTCCGCCGCGTGCATGCCGAGGCCGTGGAGCGCGAGGTGGCCCTGGCCGGGGTGGTCAAGGCGTCGACGCTGTTCTGGGGCCGGAACGCTCCCCTGGTCACGCTGCTGAAGCGGCGCGGCGACCGCGAGCTCGGCCGGACGTGCTGGGGGGCGCGCATCTCCACCGACCCGACGTTCGCCCGCCTGTACCTGGGCGACATCTTCGTGGCTCATCTGGCCCCGACCGCGCCGTTCGCGTTCCGCGTCGACGTGGCCCGCGGCGGGCAGCCCCCGGCCGAGGTCCTGGCCCGGCTGTGCGGTGTTGCCGACGACGCCGCCTTCGTCGGCTACCCCTATCCCCTGGCCCGGGCCCACCAGGCCGCCAGGGTCAGCGGCTACGCCGTGGCCGACCTGCGCCGCTCGTTCCGCGACGCGCTGGGGCGCAGCGGCATGTCCGAGGACGATATCGAGGTCCTGTTCCAGGACTTCCACGAGGTGCTGAACCGGAGCTAGAGCCATGGACGAGTACAAGGGACGGATCTTCGGGAAGAGCGTGCTGGAGGCCCGGTTCCGGGCCTTCCACGGCACCGACCTGTTCCTCGGCGAGCTGCTGGTGGCCGAGGACCCCGAGCGCAGCCGCCGCTTCCTGTTCCGGGTCATCGACGTCGTGTACGGGAGCGACTCCTCCGACCCGGCGTGGGCCGAGCGCACCGCCGGCGCGTACATGTCCGGCGATGCCGCCGGCTCCCCGTACCAGCTGCGCGACCCCGAACAGCGCCTCCACAAGGTGGCGGTGTGCACGCCGCTCGGCTACATCGACGCCGCTGGGGAGTTCCGCAAGCCGAAGTCGCTCCCGTCCCAGTTCTCCCGGGTCACCGCGCCGGCCGCGGAGGACTTCGCCTTCCTCCGGGAGCGGATGGGCGACCTCCGGCTCGGCCTCCTCCGCTCCGGCGAGGACACCATCGACCTCGAGGTCGGAATCCGGGGGGACACCCTGACCTCGCACGTCGGCGTGTTCGCCACCACCGGCATGGGCAAGTCGAACCTGATGAAGGTGCTGGCCGGGACGATCCTGGAGTCCCAGGGCCGGTACGCGTGCCTGCTGTTCGACCCCCACGGGGAGTACCTGGAGGGCGGGGGCAGCATCCGCCGGGGGCTCCGGCACCACCCCTGGGCGGCCGACCGGCTCAAGGTGTACGCCACGCGGGCCGTGGGGGCCGGGGCCACGGCGCTGCGGCTGTCGCTGGGCGAGCTGACCCTCGGCGACCTCCAGACCGCTTACGACTGGAGCGGCCCCCAGCAGGAGGCCATCCACCGGCTGGTCCGGCTGTACAGGGAGGACTGGATCCTGGAGGCCGGCGACGAGTCGCGCGACCCCCAAGAGCTGGCCGAGGAGGTCGGGGCGGCCTCCTCGACGATGCAGGTCATCCAGCGGCGAGCCCGCCGCATCCTCGAGCTGGAGTGCATCAGCCGGGACTCGTCGCAACCGTCGCTGTCGGAGCGGATCGTCGACGAGCTGACCAACGGGTACTCGGTGCTGGTCGAGACCAGCGGCCTGTCCTCAACCGAGGAGGTCCTGGTGGCCAGCGTGATCACCCGTCGGCTGATGGACACGTACAGCGGGGCGTTCCTCGAGGACGAGGAGCGGTTCAACGCCCTCCCGCCCACGCTGGTGGCCCTGGAGGAGGCACAGCGGGTGCTGTCCAACGTGAAGCGGGCAGAGGAGAACGTGTTCCCGCGGGTGGCCCGGGAGGGGCGGAAGTTCAAGGTGGGGCTGTGCGCGGTGTCGCAGCAGCCCAAGCTGATCGACGACGAGCTGCTCAGCCAGTTCAATACGTTCTTCATCCTCGGCCTGGCCGACGAGAAGGACCGGACCATCCTCCGCGGCTCGTCGAAGCAGGACATCAAGGACCTGGGGCCGGAGATCCAGACGCTGATGCCCGGCGAGGCCATCCTCACCAACCTGGAGGCCCCGTTCGCCCTCCCCGCCCGGGTCCACCTGTACGAGGAGTACCTGAAGTCGGTGGGGGGCCCCGCTCCCCTGCCCGACAAGCCCACGGGCGCCGGAAAGGGGTTCGCGGAATGAGACCCGTGCAGCGGTTGAGGGAGATCCCCGGGTTCAACATCGACAAGGTGGCCGCCGCCGCGGGCGACGACCCCGACGTCCTGCGCATGGAGAACCTCGACACCGACGTCGACGTGCCCGCCGGCGTGAGGGAGGCGACGAAGCAGGCCGTCGACCGCCTCGACGCCAACAGCTGGCTCCCGTTCGACGGGAAGCTGGAGATGAAGGAGGCCGTGGCCGCGTTCATCGAGCGGCGCAGCGGAATCGCCTACCACCCGCTCGGCGAGGTCGTGATCACCAGCGGCGAGGGCGAGGCGTGGCTGAACACGCTCCTCGTCACGACCGATCCCGGCGACGAGGTCATCCTGACCGACCCCACGTACGCGGGGATGCTCAACCGGGTTCGCCTGGCCGGGGCGGTGCCCCGGCTGGTACCCCTCGTCCCCGGGGACGCTGGGTGGCGGCTCGACGTCGATGCCCTGCGCGCCGCGGCCGGGCCGAAGACTCGGGCGGTGTTCGTCATGAACCCCTCGCTCCCCAGCGGCTGCGTCCTCACCCAGGACGAGTGGGACGCGATTGCCGCGGTGTGCCGTGAGCACGACGTGTGGCTGATCTACGCTCAGCTGTGGGAGGGGATGGTGTTCGACGGGCTGCCGATCATCCATCCGGCGACCCTGCCGGACATCCGCGACCGGCTGATCATCGCCGGCTCGACCGTGTGCGAACACCGGACCATCGGCTGGCGCGTCGGGTGGACGGTGGCCCCCGAGGCGCTCCGCAACGACCTGTCGAAGACGCAGATCTACAACGGGCTCGTGCCCAGCGGGATCCTCCAGGCCGGCGTTCGTGTCGCCCTGAGGGAGCCCGACGAGGAGCTGGCCCGGGTCGTCACCGAGTTCCAGAAGCGCCGCGACGAGTGCCTCCGCCAGCTCGACGGCTTCCCGATGGTCCCGACGTCCGGTGGGTGGATGGCCCTGATGGACACGGCGTCGATGGGTATCGACGGCGCCGACGCCTCGAAGCGCATGCTCGAGCAGAAGGTCGCGGTGACGCAGATGCGGGGCTGGGGCGGCGAGATTGCCGAGCGGTACCTGCGCTTCGTGTTCAGCCGCGAACCGGTCGAGCGCCTCCAGCTCCTCGGCGAACGCACCCGAGCCGCTCTCGGCTGACGGTGGTACCATCGCGAATAACATGATTGTAGTTCTGGCCCCCAGGGGCGCTTGATGGCGCGCCTCGTCGCGTTCGGGGATGCCCACCTCGGCCGGACCCATCTGGCCGCACTGCGCGACGATCAGGGGCGCAACCTGCGGGAAGAGGACTTCCTCCGCTCGTTCGACTGGGCCGTCGAGGAGACCCTGCGCCAGGAGCCCGACGGGTTCGTCCTCCTCGGAGATCTGTTCGATCACGCCCGGCCGTCGTACCGCGTGTTCACCCGGGTCGCCGTAGGCCTCCGCAAGCTGTCGGACGCTGGCCTGCGCGGGGTGGCCATCAGCGGCAACCACGACACCCCGCGGCTGCGCGGGACCGGCTCCCCCTACGCCACCCTGGAGGAGTTCGTGCCCAGCGTTACGTTCGCCTGGGCCATGGAGGCCACGACCGCCGACCTGGCCGGACTGAAGGTGCACGCCGTGCCCCAGACGCTGGACGTCGGCTCGTTCAAGGAGGAGTTGGAGAAAGCCGCGGGCGCCCTCGACGCCGACGCCACCAACCTCCTGCTCGCTCACGTCGCGCTGACCTCGCTCCCCGCCCGCGCGTACCCCGATATCAACGAGCTCGAGGTCTCGGAGTCCGAGTTCGACAAGCGCTTCGACCTGATCGTGCTCGGCCACTATCACGTGTATCAGAAGGCCTCGAAGCGAACCTGGTACGCGGGCTCCACCGACTCGTTCACGTTCGCCGACCGGCCCAACAACAAGATCGGGCCGAAGGGGCTGCTCCTCGTCGACACCGAGGCCGGGAAGGTCGAGCACGTCGCCAACCCCGGCGAGCGGCCGCTGGTCACCTACGGCATCGACGCCGGCGGCATGGGGCCGGGCGAGCTGGTGCACGCGGTCGGCCTGCACAACGCCGAACTGCCCGGGCGGGCCATCGTCCGCGTGTTCCTCAACGAGGTCGACCCGGCCGCGTTCCGCCAGGTGCCCATGGAGGACTTCCACGAGGCCATGCCCGCCGCGGCCTACGTGCAGGTGGAGCCGGACTTCGGTGCCGCCGCCCTGGCCGTCCAGGGCGCCCCGACCATCGGCACCCTCGAGCAGGAATGGGCCGGGTACATCGAGAGCCAGGACCTGGCCGGCCTGGACCGGGTCCGCGTCAAGGACCTCGGTGAGCGGTTCCTGGTCGAAGCGAAGGGGGAGGAGCCGTGAGGGTCCTCGAGCTGTCGCTGCGCAACTACCGGGTGTTCGAGCAGATCGACATCGAGCTACCGGCCCGGGTCATCGGCATCTTCGGGCCGAACGGCGCCGGCAAGTCGTCGCTGGTCGAGGCGATCCAATACGCGCTGTACGGCACGACGCGCACGTCGAAGGACATGATCCGGACCCACGGCGTGCTGACCGACGGCGAGGTGCGACTGGTGTTCGAGCACGGCGGGACGCAGTACGAGGTCCGCCGCACCATCAAGGGTAAGAACCACACCGCCGAGGCCGAGCTGCTGGCCGGCGACCTTCAGCTGGCCGTCGGTGTGCGCGAGGTCACCGCCGAGGTCGCTCGCATCCTGCACATGGACCACCAGGTGTTCCGGTCCTCGGTGTTCGCCGAGCAGAAGCAGCTCGACGCGTTCAGCGAGATCCGCAAGGGCGAGCGCAAGACGATGGTCCTGCGCCTGCTCGGCATCAAGCCGGTCGAGGACGCCATCACGGCGGCGCGCAGGGAGTCGCGAGAGCGGACCAAGGACGCCGAACGGCTCGGCCAGGCGCTCCCCGACATGACCGAGCAGGAGGGGAAGGTGGCCGCGGCCAAGGAACTGCTCGACAAGGCCGCCGAGCGCGCCGGGGAGGCTGCCACGGACCTGGAGCGGGCAACCGAGGCATTCGGCACCGCCGACGAGGCCTTCACCGCGGCCGAGGAGACGCGGCGCCGGGTTGAGCAGCTGGCTGCCGTCCGGGCACAGGCCGAGGAGGCCGCCGCCGGCGCGTCCAAGCGCCACGACGACCTGGCCGCGCGGATCGAGCAGCTCACCGAGCACCTCGCCGCGCTCCCCTCCCTGGAGGCGGAGTTCGCCGGTCTGTCGGGCGCTCGCGATCTCCTCGACACGGCCAAGCGGTTCGCCGACGCGGCCGCCGCGCTGCGGGAGGCCGAGCAGGAACTGGAGGCACTGCCCGCGGCCGATCCCGAGACCGCGCTGGCCGAGCTCGAAGCGGCCACCAAGGACCTCAAGGCCGCCGAGAAGTCAGCCAGCAAGGCCGAGCACGTCCTCGACACCGCTCGCACACGACTGACCGACGCGGAGGAGGCACTGGCCACCGCCGGCGAGCTCGACGCCACCGAGCCCTGCCCCACCTGCGGCCAGCCGCTCGGCGACGCGTTCGCCGACGTCGTCGCCCATCGCAAGAAGGAGGTGGCGGCGCTGAAGAAGGAGGCCGCTGCCGCGCAGAAGTCATCCAATGAAGCCGACGCCGCGCTGACCGTCGCCGAGAAGCGCCACACCGCTGCCGAGAAGGACGGCGCCGCCGCCCAGCGGGTCATCAACCAGCGCGACGTCCTCGACAAGAAGGCCGCCGAGCAACGCGCCCGCGTCGAGAAGCTCGGCGCGCCGTTCGACGGCGCGCTCCCCGACCTCGATGAGCTCGCCGCCCGGGCCCGCCGCGCCGAGGACCTCGACCGCCAGGTCACACAGCTCACCACGGAGCGGAAGCACCTCGACCAGTCGCAGAAGGACCTGGCCGCCGCGGCTGCGGAGCGCGACCAGGCCGCCAAAGGGGTCGCCGACCTCGACCAGCAGCTGGCGAAGCTCGCCTTCGACCCCAAGGCCCACGCCAAACTGAAGACCGCCCGCGACGAGGCCAAGGTCGACCTCGACCGGGCCCAGCGCGACGAGCGCGAGGCCGCCGACGCGCTGAAGGACGCCGAGAAGGAGGTGGCCGCGGCCGAAGCCGGCCTGGCCCAGGTACGGGCGATGGCCGCCGAGATCGAGAAAGCCCGAGACGAGGCCCGCTACGTTGACCGCGTGTCGATGCTCCTCGGGGGCTTCCGCGACCACCTGGTGGCCCGCATCGGCCCCGAGCTGTCGGCCGAGGCCGAGGCGCTGTTCCGGGAGCTCACCGGCCACGAGTACGAGGACCTGCGCATCAGCGAGGAGGATTTGTCGATCCAGATCGCCGACGGCGGCACGTACCACCCCATCGAGCGGTTCAGCGGGAGCGAGACGGACCTGGCCAACCTGGCCCTGCGCGTGGCGATCAGCATCCACCTGTCGCGGATGAGCGGCGCCGACATCGGCATGATGGTGCTCGACGAGGTGCTGGCCTCACTCGACGTCGAGCGCAAAGATCTGATGGTGCAAGCCATGGGCCGGCTGAGCGAGCGCTTCCACCAGCTGTTCGTCATCACACACGCCGAACAGGTAAAGGACGCGTTCCCGGCGAGCATCGAGGTTAGGAAGGTCGGCCGCCGCCGCAGCGAAGCTGTGCTGGTGTGAGCGAACCGCAGGATGTACGGATCTACCGCTCGCTCCCGCGCGCCAAGCGGCTCCTTTCGCTCGCCGCACTGCTGAGCCTTATCCTGGCGATCCTCTTCACGTCACTTGTGATTGACGCGGTCCGCACCCGCTCCTTCATAGACCCGGCGGCCCTGGGTTATGCGAGCGCAACCGTCTTCCTGCTGTTGGCTGCGTTCGCCTGCGTCCATCTGGCGCTGCGAACCGTCGTCACGGACTCCGATGGCATCACCCTTGCCAACGGTCCCCGAAAGCGGAGGGTTCTGTGGAGCGATGTTCAGGAAGCAGGATATGGCCGTTTCAGTATCGTCCTGAACCTCGCCAATGATCGATCGATGAGGGTGTTCCTCCCCGCCGAAGGGTTCGGTCCACCCGAGAGGATGCTGAGGACGCGAAACAGACTCCTCGCCGACATCTACGGCCGCATCGGCGAGGAGGTCATCGCCTATGGATGGCTCGACCGCCCGATCACCGCGCGAGAACGACGGAACTTTCAAACACGGGCCGTTGTCCTTGCTCGGGAAGTTGTCGAGCTCCCGCAGCCAGCCCATCGCTTCGATGTGCTGTTGGATCTGTGGAGGCGAGGCGGCGACGATCCGATGTTCGTGGAGCTTCTCGAGCGCTGGGACGAAGTTCATGCAGGATTCGATTCGACTGAGGAGATGATGCGATCGTTCGCGCACCGGATCCTCGAAGCTTGGGATTCCTGAATTGCACTGGCACGGGCCTTGCCCCAAGCAATGTGCTATCGTCTACACATGCGAGTACACATTGATATGGACGAGGAGCTGCTCGAGCGGATCGATTCCGTGGCCGGCGCCCGAGGCCGGAGCCGTTTTATCCGTGATGCCGTGGCCGCCGCGTTGGACCATGCCGACCGCTTCGAGCTGATCATGTCCGCTCGCGGGGCCATCGCCGATCGTGGGCACGACTGGGATGAGGACCCGGCCGCCTGGGTCCGTGCCCAGCGCCGCGGGGACCGTCGTCGCGTCGGGTGATCCTCGTCCTCGATACGACCGTCCTGATCGACCACCTGCGCGGCCGCCCAGTCGCCGGCCGCATCGAGGCCATGGCGCAGGGTGGCGATGTGCTGGCCACGACAGGCATCAATGTCGAGGAGGTCATCCGAGGCCTCCGACCCAGCGAGCGGAAGGCCGCTCGCGCCCTGATCGAAGGCCTCGTTATCCTGCCGATCGGACGCGATGAGGGCATCCTCGCCGGAACGTGGCGCAGGGAGTTCGCCGGCCGAGGGGTGACGCTCAGCCAGGCCGACTGCCTCGTTGCCACAGCGGCGGTCACCTCGGGCGCGCGCCTCGCCACCGGCAACCCGAGGGATTTCCCGATGAAAGGCCTCGACGTCGAGCACTGGCCGGTTGGCGGATAGCCCATGCGAGCGCTGCTGTGAGGTGCCGAGAGACGCATCACCAGCCGGAGGGGCGATCGATCTCTGCCGCAGGGAATCCGACACGGGGTCGG
>DASQUI010000113.1:0-6428 GCA_035641375.1 Actinomycetota bacterium | reverse complement strand
CGTGGATGCCTCGGGGGCGGCCGGCGTCGCCTCGTCGGGGACCCGGAGGACCTTGGCTACCTCCTCGAGCACCTGATCGGCCGGCTCCGGCTCGGAGCGCACCTCGCGGTGCAGTGGGGTTCGGGGACGACGGGTTGCCGTGGAAGGCGAGGGGGCCGATCCGGGGTGGAGCCTGCCCTCCTCCGCAGCGCGGAGGATGGCTTCCATCCGGTCGAGCAGCAGGCCAGCCTTGGCCGAAGAGCTGCCGACCACGATGCACGCGTACGCTCCGCGGCGGGCGAAGACCCAGACCTCATCGGTCATGACCAGGAAGCCGCGCTCTGGGTCGCCGACCGAGCCGAGGCGGTTCCAGGCCTGGCGAGCCCGCTCCTCGCCGCTCTCAGGGTATGCACCCAGCGTCAGCCCGTCCCTGGAAAACAGGAGGCAGGCCCGAACCTCGTCGAGCTCCGCCACGGCCTTGGCTACCAGCCCAGAAAAGTCGATTCCATCCATCCGAGTCCCCACAGCGATTGTCGGCCGCTGGCCGGGTCACCTTGAGGACCGACGGTCAGAATCCGGAGGAAGCGGGCTGATCAGCCTCCCTGGACCTCTGCCTTGAGGCGCAGGAACTCGTCGTAGCTCTCGGTGAAAGCGTGGCGGCCCGCCTCGTCGACGACGAGATAGAAGAGGAAGTCGGTGTCGGCCGGGTTGAGGGCGGCCTCCATGGAGGCCAGACCGGGGCTGGCGATCGGTGTCGGCGGCAACCCGTCGTGGAGGTAGGTGTTGTACGGGCTCTCGTACCGGTAGTCCTCGTACGTGAGCCGAGCCTTGTGCTCGGGCAGCGCGTATTCGACGGTGGCATCGATCTGCAGCCGCATCCCCCTCTCCAGGCGGTTGTAGATCACCGAGGCGATCTTGGCCCGGTCCTCGGGGACCCTGGCCTCCCGTTCGATCAACGAAGCGATGATGACGACCTCGTACGGCTTCACCCCCAGCTGGCCGGCCCGCTCCCAGCCGAGGGACGTCACCTCCTTCTCGAACTGGCCGAGTAGCCCCTCGATGAGCCCCTCGGCGTCGCTGTCTGGCGTGAACTCGTAGGTCTTGGGGAACAGGAACCCCTCGACGGTATCGGCCTTCTCGGGAAGGTACGGCGGGAGGACGAAATCACCGCTCTCGGCGAGGCGGATGAACCGCTTCCGGTCGATGGCGAAGACCTCGGCCACTCTCTCCGCGATCTGGTCGACCCGCAGCCCTTCGGGGATCGTCACCGACAGGGTCACCGCGGGGCGCGGACCGGCGCTCAGAGCCTGCAGGGCGTCCTCGGCGCGCATGTTCGTCTGAAGGTCATAGGTGCCGGCCTGGATCACGCTCCCCGACCCACGGAGCTGGGCCACGAGGCGGAACGCCAGCGCCGAACGGACCACGCCTTTCTCCGCGAGCAGCTCCGCCACGTCCGAGGCGTTGGCTCCTTCCGCGATCGTCAGCGAGACCGGGGCGGACGGTCCCGAGGCCCCGGTGGCCCAGAGATAGAACCCGCCGGCCCCACCGGCGAGCACGCCGAACAGGACGAGGAGCACGATCAGCGCTCGGATGCGTCCGCTGCCGCGTACGGCGTGCCTGCCTCCCATGGTCGGAAGAGGATATCCGGTGACGCGGAGCGAGGGTCTCGGGGTTACGAGCGGTCGAGGAAGGCCCGCAAGATCAGGCTCGCCGCGGCCTCGTCGACGACGCGGCGGATCCGCCGCCCCGCCCCGGCGGTCCGTGCCCCCCGCTCGGCCTCGACGGTCGTCAGCCGTTCGTCCTGGAGGTGCACGGGGAGATCCAGGAGCAGGCGGAGCCCGTCGGCGAACTCCTCCGCCTGTTGTGCCGCCCCGCTCCGCTCCCCCCGCAGCGTGATGGGATGGCCGACCACGATCTCGGTGACGTCATGCTCTTTGGCGATGGCGGCCACGGCCTTCAGGTCCTGCGGCCCCCCGGCCACGGTGACGGTGCCGGCGGGGAGGGCCACCGTCCGGTCCGGATCGGTCAGGGCCAGCCCGATGCGCACGGTGCCCAGGTCGATGCCGAGCACGCGGCCGGGCCGGGTGCTCACGTCCCGTCGCCGAGGAGCGACGCCAGCCGCTCGGGGATGCCCTGGAGGGCCTGGTGCAGTCCCCGGGGGTTCCCGCCGCCAGCGATGGCCAGGTGCGGCTTTCCGCCGGCGCCGCCTCCGATGGCGGCGGCCGCTACGTCGAGGAGGGCCGGCGCGGAGACGCCCCGCTC
The DNA here is from genome assembly GCA_035641375.1 of Actinomycetota bacterium. Taxonomy (GTDB): domain Bacteria; phylum Actinomycetota; class UBA4738; order UBA4738; family CALAEC01; genus DASQUI01. The sequence goes on along the minus strand of DASQUI010000113.1, from coordinate 4,187 downwards.
GACCAGGGGCTTGGTGCACGCGGCCACCAGCGATGCCCGCGCACCGTCGGCGGTTCCCAGCACCGCGGCGCCGTGCCCGCCCGGCTCCATCCGGTCGCGCAGCTTGATGGCCAGCTCCCGAAGGCCGCCGACGTCCACATCGGCCACCTCGGCCACGATCAGCGGCACCCCGGCAACATCGCTGGCCGTCCCCAGCAGCTCCTCGATCCGTTCGCCGCGCTCTCCGCGGCGGAGCGCCCCGAGCTCGCCCTCCAGCTCCTTGATCCGGGCCACGGCCCGGCGAGCCCGGTCGACGGTCTGCTGAGGGTCGCCGGCCTGGAGGACCTCGGCGACCTCTTCGAGGAGGCGGCGCTCCCGGTTGACCCACCGGATGGCGTCGGAGCCCACCAGGGCCTCGACCCGGCGGAGCCCCGACCCGATGCTGCCCTCGGACAGCGTCACCAGCGGAGACACCTGTCCGGTATGGGCCGTGTGGGTCCCCCCGCACAGCTCGACGGAGTAGTCGCCGACCTCGACGACGCGCACCAGGTCGCCGTACTTCTCACCGAACAGCGCGATGGCGCCCTGGCTGCGGGCGAAGTCGGCCGTCGTCTCGTAGGCCCGCACCGGATCGTCGTCGATCAACCGTTCGTTGGCCCGGCCCTGGACCTCCTCGAGGAGGTCCCGCGACACGCCCTCGAAGTGGCTGAAGTCGAAGCGCAGGCGGCCCGGGGCCACCAGCGAGCCGGCCTGGCGGACGTGCCCTCCGAGCTGCGAGCGCAGCGTCCAGTGGAGGACGTGGGTCGCCGTGTGGGAGCGTGCCGTGGCGGCGCGACGGCCGGCATCGACCACCGCCTCGGCCGCCTGTCCCGTGCGGACCTCCCCCTTGTCCACGCGGGCGCGGTGGACGATCGTCGCTCCCGGCCCCGGGTACGTGTCTTCCACGCGAAGCTCGCCGGATTCGGTTCGGATCACCCCGGCGTCCCCCACCTGCCCGCCCCCCTCCGCATAGAAGGGTGTCCGGTCGAGCACGACCTCGACGTCGTCGCCCTGGCCGGCCGCCTCGACCTGCTGGCCGCCGAGAACGAGCCCGGCCACGGTGCCGTCGGCCTCGAGCCGCTCGTAGCCGAGGAAGTCCGTGCGACCCGCCTGGCGGCCCACCTCGACGAGGGCTCGCTCTTCGCGCCCGCCCTTGGCCGCCTCCTTGCCGCGGGCTCGCTGCTCGTCCATGAGCCGCCGGAACGTGTCCGTGTCGACCTCGAGCCCTTCATCGGTGGCCAGCTCGACGGTGAGCTCGATGGGGAACCCGAAGGTGTCGTGGGATCGGAACGCCGCCTCACCGGGGAAGACGCCCGATCCCGTGGCTCGGGCGGCGCGCACGTCGGCCTCGAAACGCTCCATCCCCTGGCGCAGGGTCCGCGAGAAGTGCTCCTCCTCGCTGGCGGCGAGGCCGAGGACGAAGGCGAGCTGCTCGACGAGCTCCGGGTACGCCTGGCCGAACCGCTCCACCGTCCGCTCGACGAGTGGCGCCATCACCTCGCCGTCCACTCCGAGCCGTCGGGCGTGCGAGACGAGCCGGCGCAGCATCCGCCGCAGAACGTAGCCGCGCCCCTCGTTCGAAGGGGTCACCCCGTCGGCCATGAGGAACGTCGTGGCCCGGCCGTGCTCGGCGAGGATCCGGAGCGAGACGTCGGCCTGCTCCTCCTGTCCGTACCGCTTCCCGGCCAGCCGCTCGGCCTCCTCGAGTAACGGCAGGATCAGGTCCGTCTCGAAGGCCGACCCCACACCCTGGAGGACCAGAGCCATGCGCTCCAGGCCCATCCCGGTGTCGACGTTCTTCTTGGGGAGGTCGGCGATGACGTTGATCTCGTCGTCGCATTCGTACTGCATGAACACGAGGTTCCAGATCTCCAGGTAGCGCTCCTCGTCGACCTGGGGGCCTCCCTCGGGGCCGTAGCCCGAGCCCCGGTCGACGTAGATCTCCGAGGACGGCCCGCACGGACCGGCCACCCCCATGTGCCAGAAGTTGTCCTCCTTTCCCCGCCGCACGATCCGCTCGGCGGGGACGCCGATGTGGTCGCGCCAGAGGGCCTCGGCCTCGTCGTCGGTCTCGAACACCGTCACCCACAGGCGGTCCGGGTCGATGCCGTATACCTCGGTGATGAGGCCCCACGCGTGGTCCATGGCGCCTTCCTTGAAGTAGTCGCCGAACGAGAAGTTGCCCAGCATCTCGAAGAACGTCAGGTGACGGTCGGTGTGCCCGACGAGCTCGATGTCGGTGGTGCGGAACGACTTCTGGGCCGAGGTGGCTCGGGGGTACGGTGGAGGTTCCTGGCCGAGGAAGTACGGCTTGAATTGGACCATCCCCGCCGTCGTCAGCAGGAGGCTCGGGTCGCCCGGGATCAGCGACGAGGACGGCACCACCGTATGACCCCGGCCCTCGAAGAACTCGAGGAAGCGTCGCCGGATCTGTGCACCGTCCACGAGGCCCAGTGTAGCGGGCCCTAGCGGCGCGGCTCCCAGGAGAAGAACAGCACGGCGAGGACCACCCCGGCCACGCCCCAGATCCCCAGAACGAGGAGGTCCTCGCCGCGGAACCCGCTGCCCGACGGGGCGAAGTAGGCGCCGTTCATGGCCTGCGCGAAGTGGTACACGGGGAAGATCTTGGCCACGGCCACGTACCAGGCGTCGGGGTTCTGGATCGGGATGAAGATCCCCGACAGGAACAGGAGGGGGAGGATCGAGGCGTTGACGATGGCCGGAGAGGCGTCGGCGTTGGGGATCACCGAGGTGAGGGCCAGGCCGAGCGCCGAGAAGCACGCTGCGCCGACGACGATGGTGGCCAGGAAGGCGGGAAGCGTGCGCGTCGGGACCTCGGCGTCGTAGAACAGCGTCCCGAACGCCATCACGATGGCCACGAGCAGCAGGGCCACCAGGATGGCGTGCACGATGCGACCGAACATGTAGGCCCAGGCCGGCAGCGGGGTGCCCCGGGTGCGTTTCAGCACCCCGGCGTCGCGCGAGAACGAGACGCTGATGGCCAGGTTCGTGTACGTGGCCGTGATGATCGAGAACGCCGCGATGGCGGCGACGTAGAAGGTGGAGGTGGAGATGACCTCGCCCGGCGGGCACTGGCCGGGGCCGAGGGAGCAGAGTCGAGAGTTCCCGAACAGGGCGGTGAAGATGACCAGGAACATGAGGGGGAAGGCGAAGGTGAAGAAGGCCGACGCCGGGTTCCGCCAGAACGCCTTGTTCGTGTAACGCACCTGGCGAAGAGCGAGTCCGGCGTCGCTCACGACTCCGTCCCCCCTTCGCCGCCGGTGATCTCCAGATACACGTCCTCCAGCGTGGGGCGGTGGACCTCCAGACCGTGCAACCGTGTTCCCTGCTCCAACGCCCACCCGGTCAGGGCATGCAGGTCGAAGGTGGGATCCTCGGACGTGATGGTCCATCGCTCCGGCCCCGCCACGGCCCGGTCGGCGAGCAGGAGCGGCAGGGAAGGCGCTCCGTCGGGAAGCCGGAAATGGATCATCGTCGCCGCCACATCACGGCCGCCCAGCGTCGCCGGGGTCCCGTGCGCGACGATCATTCCCCCGGCGATGATGGCCACGTCGTCGGCCAGCGACTGGGCCTCGTCCATGTAGTGCGTGGTCAGCAGGATCGTCTTCCCCAGCGCCTTCAGGTTCCGGATGACGTCCCACGCGCCGCGGCGAGCCGCGGGGTCGAACCCTGTGGTGGGCTCGTCCAGGAACAGCAGCGTGGGATCGCCGGCCAGGGCCACGGCGACATCGAGGCGCCGCTGCTGTCCGCCCGACAGCTTCCCGACCCGGGTGTCCCGCTTCTCCCGGAGCCCAACCACGTCGACGATCTCCTCGAGCGGCCGCGGGCTCGGGTAGTAGCGACGGTACAGCTCGATCGTCTCTGCCACGCTGAGGTACGGGTCGACGCCGGTGGATTGGAGAACGATGCCGACCCGCCTCTTCAGCCCTCGCGACGCATGGGCCGGATCGTGGCCGAGCACCTCCACCCGCCCGGACGTGCGCGTGCGGAAGCCTTCGCAGATCTCGACGGTGGTCGTCTTGCCGGCGCCGTTGGGGCCGAGCAGCGCCAGGACGCTGCCGCGCGGCAGGCACAGGTCGAGTCCGGCGACGGCGACGGTGTCACCGAAGCGTTTCTTCAGCCCCCGCAACCGGACGGCCGCGCTCTCA
>DASQUI010000112.1:0-6455 GCA_035641375.1 Actinomycetota bacterium | reverse complement strand
CAGCCGGGTCCCTGCCGTGGAGATGTACGCCAGCGTGCGGATCCCGTCGAGCTTCGGCTCGAACCGCCACCCCGGATCGTCGAACGGCTCCTTCCACGCCTCGGCCAGCATCGGCGCCAGGGTCGGGGGCTCGTCGGGCTGCTCCTTCGCCGAGCGCTTCGACAAGAAGACGAGCCACCCCTGCCGGGTCCTTACCAGGTGGTACTCACCGTGGTGCCGCTTCCCGTGGAGCCGGAACGTGACCTTGTCGTCCTGCCACTCCAGGGCCTCGTACGTGCCACGGTCGAAGATCCGCACCTCGCCGGCCCCGTAATGGCCCTCGGGGATCCATCCCTCGAAGTCGCCGTACTCGATGGGGTGGTCCTCGGTGTGAACGGCCAGCCGCTTCTCGCCGGGCTCGGTGGGCAGGCCCTTGGGCACGGCCCACGACACCAGGACGCCTCCTCGCTCCAGCCGCAGGTCGTAGTGGAGGCGGGTGGCGTCGTGCTTCTGGATGACGAACCGGTCGCCGGGCTCGTCCCCGGGTCGCGGGGGCGGCTCCGGCGTGGCGGTGAAGTCGCGCTTCCGCCGGTACTCGGCGAGGCGCTCGGCGGCCTCACCGGTGTCGGTGATGCTCACGCCCAGCTGCTCGAACGCGGCGCGGACGTCGATGGGCTCGTCGAGCACTGGACGGAAGTGGTCGCCGACCTCGGCGACCCGCTCGTGCGCGTTCATCATCGTGAAGTCGCCGGGACGAACCCCGGCCTCGACCTCCTCCCACGTCACCGGCATGGAGACCGTGCCGCCGGGCTCGGGCCGGACGGAGTAGACGGCGGAGATGTTGGCCCCCTGCCGGTTCATGTTGTGGTCGATGAAGACCTTGCCGGTTCGCTTCCGCGTGTCCCATTCCATCGTCACGCGGTCGGGATCCGCGCGGCGGATGGCATGCCCCACCTTCCCCACGAACTCGCGGACCTCGTCGTACGTCGGCCCCAGCTCGATCGGGATGTAGATCTGCATGCCGGTCGCCCCCGACGTCTTCGGATACGACGGCAGCCCCACCGCATCGAGCGCGGCGCGCACGTGGCGGGCCACCGCGAGCACGTCGTCGAACGTGGCCGGCTCGAACGGATCGAGGTCGAAGAAGAAATAGTCGGGGAGCTCGGGGCTGTCGCACCGGGAATGCAGCGGGTGGAACTCGATGCATCCGAGGTTGGCCACGAAGAGCACGCCTGCGGTGTTCTCCACGGTCAGGTAATCGATGACCCCGCGTTTGGCGTCCTCCGACGGCACGACGCATCGCTCGATCCAGTCCGGCGTGTGCGACGGTGCGGACTTCTCGTAGAAGAAGTCCCCCGTGATGCCGTTGGGCATGCGCTTCATGGTCAGCGGCCGGCCGACGAGGTACGGGATGAGATGCGGCGCGACGTTGTAGTAGTACGCGAGCAGGTCGCCCTTCGTGTATCCCTCCTTGGGCCAGAAGACCTTGTCGAGGTTGGAGAGCCGCAGTCGCTGTCCGTCGACGTCCATCCACCAGTGTTCGCCGTCGCGCTCCGCGGGGAGTGGCTCCGGGGTCTCGATCGTGAACGGAACCCGTTTGCGTGGCATCGCTACGGAGTGGGTGAGGCCGGTGGGGCCGGGCTGGCGCTGACCGGAACGGCCCGGAGGCGCTCCAGGGACCGGTCGCGTTCCCGGAGCGCGAACGCCGTGCCGGCGGCCACGATGGCGGTCAGCGCGACCGCCGGGAGAACGGTGCGGGCCCGGAACCGCGCCGACAGCACGACCAGCGCGATCCCCGCTCCGGCGCCGCCGGCCGAGGGCAGCAGGAACCGGATCGGTCCGTCGGCGGGGGGACGGCGCTCCCGAAGCACGCACGCGTTCCACTCCGCGCTGGCCTGATCGAACGCCCCCGAGCACTGACGCTGGGCCCGGAATGTCTGATCCAGCGGGGTATCCGGCAGGAGGGCCAGGTTGAAGGCGTAGATGAACCCGGCGGTGAGGGCGAGGGTAAGGCTGGCGAACAGCGCCATCACCCCGATCCGTCCCGCCCACCACCCGAACTGGATCCGCGGTCGGGGCAGCCGCTTCCAGATGGGTTGCCGTACGGGGACGTGCATCAGCCGAGTTTTTCACGGGGGTGAACCCGCCGCATCCTGTTCCTGCCCGACGGTACAATCGGGGCCCGAGCAGCGAAAGGGTTCCCCATGAAGACGATGTGGAAGGGCGCGATCTCGTTCGGTCTGGTCTCCATCCCGGTACGAGTGTTCCCCGCGACGGAGGAGAAGACCCTCCGGTTCAACCAACTGCACGACAAGGATCACGGCCGCATCCGGTACAAGCGGACCTGCGCGAAGGACGGTGAGGAGGTTTCCTTCGAGAACATCGTCCGGGGCTACGAGTACGAGAAGGACCGGTACGTCATCCTCACGGACGAGGAGCTCGATTCCGTCCCGGTGGAGTCGAGCCGGGCCATCGACATCACCCAGTTCGTCGAGGCCGAGGAGATCGATCCCATCTACTACAAGAAGACCTACTACCTGGCCCCCGAAGAGACCGGCGTGAAGGCCTATCACCTCCTGCGAGAGGCGCTCTCGCAGGACGGCCGGGTGGGCATCGCCAAGGTCTCGTTCCGGGACAAGGAGCACCTGGCCGCCCTCCGACTCCGCGACGACCTCCTCGTGCTGGAGACGATGTACTGGCCGGACGAGATCCGCGCCGCCGCGTTCGAGGAGCTCGAGAAGGACGTGAAGGCCAGGCCGCAGGAAGTGGAGATGGCCCGGAGCCTGATCGACAACCTCACCGACTCGTGGAAGCCCGAGGCGTACACGGACGAGTATCGGGCCGCGCTGCTCGAGATCGTGGAGAAGAAGGTGGCCGGCGAGGAGATCGAGGTCATCGAGGCGCCGGAGCCGGAGAAGGTCGTCGACCTGATGGAGGCGCTGAAGCAGAGCGTCCAGGCCACGAAGAAGAAGGAGAAGAAGCCGGCCAAGCGCGCCCCGGCGCGGAAGAAAGCCGCCTCCTAGCCGGATTTACGCAGCCGTAACACTCGGGAAACCGGGGCGAAACCTTCCCGGCGTACAACCTCCCCAACCGAGTGGAAGGGGAGGCGATGATCGACACCGGCGACACTGCGTGGGTGCTGGTCTCGGCGGCACTGGTCATGTTCATGACCCCGGGGCTGGCGCTCTTCTACGGCGGCCTCGTTCGCAGCAAGAACGTCCTGGGAACGATCATGCAGTCGTTCTTCGCCCTGGCCATCGTGTCGGTCTTGTGGGTGCTGGTCGGGTACACCCTGGCGTTCGGGAAGGACATCGGTGGGCTGATCGGCGGTCTGGACTTCTTCGGATTCTCCGGCGTTGGCCCGGACCCGAGCCCCGACTACGCCACCACCGTCCCGCACTCGGCCTTTGCCGTGTACCAGATGATGTTCGCGGTGATCACGCCGGCCCTCATCAGCGGGGCCATCGCCGAGCGGATGAAGTTCTCCGCCTACGTTCTGTTCATCGGGCTGTGGTCGATCCTCGTATACGCTCCGCTGGCCCACTGGGTGTGGGGCGGCGGCTGGCTGGCCGAGCTCGGGGCGCTGGACTTCGCCGGCGGGACCGTGGTCCACATCAACGCGGGGGCCGCGGCGCTGGCCGCGATCCTGTACCTGGGGAAGCGCCGGGGCCACGGGACCGAGGCCTTCGTACCGCACAACGTGCCGATGGTCGTCACGGGCGCGGCGATCCTGTGGTTCGGTTGGTTCGGGTTCAACGCCGGCTCCGCGCTGGGGGCGAACGGGCTGGCCGCCACGGCGTTCACGGCCACACACATCGCCACGGCCGCCGCGGTGCTCGGATGGTTGATCCCGGAGACGATCAAGCACGGGAAGCCCACCACCATCGGCGCGGCCACGGGGGCCGTGGGCGGGCTGGTGGCCATCACGCCGGCGGCGGGATTCGTTGAGCCGATGGGGGCGATCGTCATCGGGCTGGGAGCGGGCGTGATCTGCTGGGCGGCGGTCGATCTGAAGTCGCGGATCGGGTACGACGACTCGCTCGACGTTGTCGGCGTGCACATGGTCGGGGGCATGGTCGGGGCCCTGCTCACCGGGGTGCTGGCCAGCACCGCCGTGAACGAGTTCTCAGGCGGCATCGGCCAGCTCGGGACCCAGGCGGTCGGGGTGGGGGCCACGCTGGCCTTCTCCTTCCTGGCCACGCTGGCCATCCTCAAGGTGATCGACCTGCTGGTGGGGGTCCGGGTCCCGGAGGAGGAGGAGATCACCGGCCTCGATCTCTCACAGCACTCCGAGGTCGGGTATACGTTCGGGGAGCGAGGCGGCTCCGTGGCCGGGGCCGCCACGCCGGAGGGGCCTGTGGTCCTCCCAGAACCCGAACCGACGATGGCCGGGAAGGAGCAGGCATGAAGCTCGTCATCGCCGTCCTCAAGCCGTTCAAGCTCGATGAGGTGAAGGATGCGCTGCGCAGCATCGGCGTGAACGGGCTGACCGTGACCGAGGCGCAGGGCTTCGGACGCCAGCGAGGCCATACGGAGGTGTATCGCGGGGCCGAGTACCAGGTCGACTTCGTCCCCAAGGTGAAGATCGAGGTCGTCGCCGACGACGACCAGGTACAGCAGGTCGTCGACGCGATCATGAAGTCGGCGCGGACCGGGAAGATCGGCGACGGGAAGATCTTCGTCGTCCCCGCCGAGCAGGTGTACCGGATCCGCACCGGGGAGATGGGGCCCGACGCGATCTGAGGCCGACGTTGGCGCGGCCCGCGGCCCGGTCGAGCGGCTCGTCGAGGGCCTGCGATCCCTGGACCGCGCGTACTCCCCCGGCCATCACGGCAGGTGGTCGGCTCGGCGCCGCGCCGCACTGGCGGACGAGGCGGTCCACGCCCTCGGCCACGGTCTCGGTGGGCGGATCGCCCTCGTCGCCCTGGGTGGCTACGGGCGGTCGCTCCTCTGTCCCCGGTCCGACATCGACCTGCTTGTGCTCCACGGCGAGCGGCGGGAGGGGCGGATCCGCGATGCCGCGCGGTCCGTCTTCTATCCGTTCTGGGACGCCGGGATCCCCCTCGGTCACGCGGTGCGCACCGTCCGTCAGTGCGTGGCGCTGTCGCGGGAGCGGCTCGATGCGGCCACGGCCCACCTCGACGCCCGGCTCGTGTGGGGCGATGAGGAGCTGTTCGCACGTCTCCGCGACGGTGTTGTCCGCATCGCCACCGACGATCCGGGCGCATTCCTGGCGCGGCTCGAGGAGGATGCGGCGGCCCGCCTGGCGTCGCACGGCTCGTGCTCGCAGTTGCTCGAGCCCGATCTCAAGGAAAGCGTCGGCGGCCTTCGCGACGTCCATGCGCTGGGATGGATCGCCCGGGCCCGTGGCGCCGAGAACTCCACCGAGCTCGTGTCCCGGGGACTGCTGCGGCCCGGTGAGTCCGTGGCCGTCGAGGATGCCGAGGAGTTCCTGATCCGTCTGCGTAGCGCCCTGCACCTGGAGACCGGGAGGCGGCGGGACCGGCTCGTCCTCGAGGACCAGCCGGCCGTCGCCCGGGCATTCGGGTTCGAGGCCACTGCCGGGCTGGATGCCCCCGATGCGTTGATGCGGGCGCTCTTCGAACACGCCCGGCAGGTCGAGCACGTGCGTTCATCGCTGATGGAGCGGGCCAGGGGGAGGCCATCCCGCGTCGGCGCGCCGGAGCCGAGCGACGCCGCGGGCGTGGTTCGCGCGTTCGCCGACGCCGCCGAGGCGGCCGCCGCGGCCGGGGCCGAGCTGCTCGAGGCCGCCGAGACCGCCCCCAGGGCCGAGGGACGATGGCCCGCGGACCTGCGTCGCGACTTCGTTCGGCTGCTCGCCTCCACCGGCGGTGCCTCCGCGCTGGAGGCCATGGATCGGGTCGGCTTCCTGCCTCGGCTGGTGCCGGAGTGGAGCGCGGTGCGGTGTCGTCCCCAGCGCGACCCCTATCACCGGTTCACCGTCGACGTGCATCTCGTCCGGACGGCGGAGCGGGCCGCCCGTCTCCTGGCCGGGGAGGTCGACGATGATCCGGTGCTGGCAGCGGCGGCCGGCGGCGTGATCGACCGCGACGCCGTGGTGCTGGGCGCGCTCCTGCACGACATCGGCAAGCGAGGGGCCGGACCGCACGTCCCCGTCGGTGTCGAGGTGGCCACGGAGATCCTGGACCGCATGGGGGTCGACGGTTCAACGGCATCGTCCGTTCGGTTCCTGGTCGGCGAACATCTCCTGCTTTCCGACACGGCCACGCGGCGCGATCTCTCCGACGAGAACCTCGTCGTCGATGTGGCCGCCCGCGTCGGCGATCCCGAGCGTCTGGCCATGCTGTATGTGGTCACCGCGGCCGATGCGATGTCCACGGGGCCGCACGCCTGGTCTCCGTGGCGACAGGCGCTGATCCGTGAGCTCGTGGGCAAGGTCCAGCACCTGCTGGAGGCGGGCGGAATGGATGCCGACCGGGCGGTGCGCCTCGAGG
>DASQUI010000111.1:0-5408 GCA_035641375.1 Actinomycetota bacterium | reverse complement strand
TGTCCCTGGGTCCACAGATCTTTCACGTACAGTTGCCGGTCCCAGGTCGCCGAGCCCTTGTACGCAAGCCACCGACCGTCCGCCGACAGCTGTCCCCCGCCATAGTCGGACGGAGTCACTGGGAATGACTTCCCCGACGCGCGAACCCACACATGCACGCTGGGCGTGCCAGAGAACGTGATCCGCGCGAAGGAGATGAGGTTCCCGGTACCAGAGATACCGGCGTTCGACGAATTGTAGGAGGTGAATTGCGCTCCGGTTTGGTCCACCGAGGCGCGAACCGTCGCTTGAGTCTGGAGATCGCGGACGAATACGTCCCGGGTGCCGTTGGTGTCTCCGGTGATGAGGTCGCTTGCGGTGGAATGGAACGAAACGTAGCGACCGTCGGATGAGATCGTCGCGTTGGAGCTGTTTCCGTTCGGTTGCACGGTCGTGCTGTTGGGCGCCGAGACGCGACTGGTGATCCCGCCCGCCATGTCGCGCACAAACACCTCTGGAAACGCTCCGGGGTCGGCTGGTACCAACTGAGCAGAGGAAGAGTCGAATGCGACGAGGTTGCCGTCGTTGGAAATGGTCGGTTGCCCGCTATTGAACCCAGCTCCGCCTCCAGTGAGCTTGACGGAGACGAGATCGAACGATCCGGTCAGGCGATTCCAACGCACCACATCCCACTCGAATGGGTTCGTCTTAGCGGTGGCTAGGTTCGTAGCCTGCGTTGCGAAAACAACATACCGCCCGTCGCCGGAGATGGCCGGTGGTCCCGCGTTGCTCGTTCCGTTCGCCTGGACTCCCGATGCCGTAACCGAAACGAGGCGTGTCGTGTCCTGATGTCTGTCGTACAGGAACACGTCTGCATGTCCATTGACATCATCGTCGTAGTCGCTGTCGCCGTCGAGGTCGACCAGGTTCGTTGCATCGGACACGAAGGCAACGAACCGACCAGAAGCCGAGATGGCCGGCCGGCTGCTGCCGTTGTTACCCTGGCCATCAACACTGGACTCAGAGACTCGAACGCTCGCGCCATCGCTGAGGAACGATGCAGCTGCGATATCTCCTGACGTGCCAAGCGGCACAGGCGCGGTTCCAGGTGCAATCAGCGACACCAAGAGGAAGGCAATCAGAATGCGACCGGGCTTCAATATCCTCAGATCGTAGGAGCGAATGCCAAACGGAACAAGACGAAAACTGACTAGTCATTCATCGGCGCCGGCCCGCACTACGAGTGGTAGATGCGGATCACGTCGCCGATGTCGACGCGGTCGTAGATCCACACCGCCGTCCACATCGGCACGCGCACGCAGCCGTGGCTGGCCGCGGTCGGCGGCACGTCCGGCCACCCGTGGATGGCCCGCTGCCCGTGGAAGTACGACGGGTAATAGAGGCGGTTCGGGCTGTAGCCGGCCAGCTGGCGGTGGACCCGCCACCTGCCGTCGTACGTCGTGCCCACTCCGGCCCCACCCGTTGAGGCGTGGATGATGCTGACGATCTTGCCCCGCCGGACCACGTAGAGCACTTGCTTGGTTTGGTCCACCTCGATGTGGAACCGCGGTCGCGTTGTCCGCGGCTTCGGCCGCCGGGGTGATGCCAGCCGGCGCCACACCGCGCGGGTGACCACACGGTTGCGGCGCATCCCCTGGACCTTGCGGAACGCCAGGACGGCGTCGCCGGTCTTGTGATCGTAGCTGCGGTTCGGCAACGGGTGGCGATAGCGGAGATCGCGGAGGCGTCGTTCCAGCAGCAGCACGAAGATGCCTCGCGATCCAGACTTCAGGTACGGGAGGGGCGTTCGCCGCTCCGCGCTGAGCTTCTTCACCGCCGCGTGATCCTGGTCGTCGAACGTCACCTCGGCGCGGTACGTGCCGGGCTTGCGAACGGGAAGCCGGATCGAGTAGGCACCCCCGGTCAGCGTGGCGTCGCCTTCGCGCATCACCGTTGTCCCTCGCAACAGGCGAACGTGCACGCTCCCGTCGTGCGGCGGCTGGATCGTCCCGGTGATCCTGGCCCGTCCGAACAGGCGGACCGCGGTCAGCGACGCCGTGAGCACCGGCTTGACGGCCAGGTCGATGGTCGAGCTCTCGGCGGGGAGCGCCCGGGCCTTCACCGTCACGTTCGTCGACGGAGCGATGTCGATGGTGTAGGCGCCGGCGGCATCGGTCTGGTCCGAACCGATCACGTCCAGGGTGGCGGCGTCGACGAGCTCGACCACCTCGCTCTCGACGACCGGGTCGACGGTGCCGCTGAGCGTGACGATCTGCCCGTAGGTGATCTGCGACGCCGAGGCGTTGATCGACAGCGACGTCGCCGCGGCGGCGGGAAGCGCCGGTACCAGAACACCCAGCCCAACCAGAGCGAGCACGATGCGCTTGGTCACGGCGGAATCCTACAGGCGCCGGGCGACCTCGTCCCGGGCGGCCGGGGCCACCTCGCCGTTCCCGGGCACCGCCGCCCGCCGGGCCCGGCGTGCCTCGCTCCCCCGTCGCAGGACGCGCGGCAGCGACGTCCCTACGAGGACGAGGACGACGGCGACGACGAGCGCCACGGCCAGGGTCCGGCTGCGGATGAACGTGATGAACAGGGCCGTGCCGGCCACCAGCGCGCTCCACAGGTACATGAGGAGCACGGCGGCACGGTGGGAGTGGCCGATCTCGAGCAGGCGATGATGGATGTGCTCCTTGTCGGGGCGGGTGACCGGCCGCCCACGGCGCATCCGCCGGATGATGGCGAAGACGACGTCGGTGAGCGGGACGGCCAGCACCAGCAGCGGGATGGCCACGGGGATGGCCAGGGCGGCGAGGTCGGAGTTGGTCGGCGCGTCCGTGCGCCCCACGCCGGAGATCGTCGCGGCGGCGAGGAGGATGCCCAGCAGCATGCTGCCGGAGTCGCCCATGAAGATGCGGGCCGGGTGGAGGTTCCACGGCAGGAAGCCCAGCGCGGCCCCGGCCACGATCACCGTGAGGAGCGTCGCCGGCGACGGGCCCCCGTACAGGGGCTGCCCGGCCTGCTCCGCGTAGACGAAGAACGCCGCGGCGGCGATGGCCACCACGCCGGCGGCCAGGCCATCGAGCCCGTCGATGAGGTTCACCGCGTTGACGAGGATCAGCACCCACACCACGGTCAGCGGCAGGGCCAGGTCGGCGGAGAGCGACAGAACGCCGAACCCCGGGAACCAGAAGTACACGAACTGCACACCGGCCAGCATCAGCACGCCCGCGGCCAGGATCTGGCCGGCGACCTTGGCCGGAGCGGAGATCGTGCGCACGTCGTCGTACGTGCCCAGCGCCACGACGGCAGTTCCGGCGATGATCGCCCCGACGGGCTCCGAGGTGATGTCGAAGAGCGACCGGAACCCCGGCAGCAGCCACGCCACGCTCAGTCCGACCACCGTGGCCAGCCACAGAGCCACGCCGCCGAGCGTGGGCGTCGGCTTGGGGTGCACCTTCCGGTCCGACGGGCGATCGATGACGCCGAACCGAACGGCCAGCCGACGGACGAGCGGCGTGGCCACGAACGCGGTCAGCGCCGTGGCCAGGAAGACGGGGACGTAGACGATCACGGATACGCCGGGAACCGCGCGACGAGGTCGGCGACGCGCGAGCGTCCCCGCTGCTTCACCTCCTCGTCCTGAGGCGACCGGATGACGTCGCCGATGATCTCGGAGACCTCCTTCATCTCGGCCTCATCCATGCCCAGGGTGGCCGGGGCGGGGGTCCCCACCCGGATCCCCGAGGTCGTCATGGGCGGCAGGGGGTCAAACGGGATGGCGTTCTTGTTCAGCGTGATGCCGACCTCTTCACACGCCGCCTCGGCGTCGGCGCCGGTGATCCCGACCGGCTGGAGGTCGACCAGGGCCAGATGCGAGTCCGTCCCTCCCGAGACCAGCCGCAGCCCCTGCTCCTGGAGCCCCGCGGCCAGCGCCCGGGCCGTTCGCACCACCCTGGCCGCGTACTCCGCGAAGGCGGGCTGCATGGCCTCCTTCAGGGCCACGGCCTTGGCGGCGATGGCGTTCTCGATGGGGCCACCCTGCATCATCGGGAACACGGTCTTGTTGATGGCCTTGGCGTGCTCCTCCTTGCACAGGATCATCGCTCCCCGGGGACCGCGCAGCGTCTTGTGGGTGGTGAACGTGACCACGTCCGCGTGGGGAACGGGGCTGGGGTACGCCCCACCGGCGACCAGCCCGATGAAGTGGGCCGCATCGACCATGAAGATGGCCCCGACCTCATCGGCGATCTCGCGGAACGCGGCGAAGTCGATGACCCGCGGGTACGCCGTCGCCCCGGCCACGATGACCTTGGGGCGGTGCTCGGTGGCCAGGTCGCGCACCCGGTCGACGTCGATCAGCTCCGTGTCCTTGTCGAGCTCGTACCCGACGACGTTGAACCACTTCCCCGAGAAGTTCACCGGGGAACCGTGGGTGAGGTGGCCCCCGTGGGGGAGGCTCATCCCCAGGAGCGTGTCCCCGGGCTCCATGAACGCGAAGTACGCAGCCATGTTGGCCTGGGCCCCGGCGTGGGGCTGCACGTTGGCGTGCTCCGCGCCGAACAGCTCTTTGGCCCGCTCGATGGCCAGGCTCTCGGTGACGTCGACGAACCGACAGCCGCCGTAGTACCGCTTGCCGGGCAGTCCCTCCGCGTACTTGTTGTTCATCGTCGAGGCCAGCGCGGCCAGCACCGCCGGGCTCGTGTAGTTCTCCGAAGCGATGAGGCGAACCGAGCTCCGCTCCCGCTCCAGCTCGCCGCGGATCGCATCGGCCACCTCCGGGTCGGTCTCGTTCAGCAGCTCCCAGTCGGCCACCCAATCCTTCATGTGTGTCGGTCCCCCTCTTCGCGTTCGATCTCCGAGATCTGCACGATCCTGCGCTGGTGCCGCCCGCCCTCGAACCGCCCGTCCAGCCACACCTTGACGATCTCCCGGGCCAGCGCCGGGGCCACGATGCGCGCTCCCATGGCCAGCACGTTGGCGTCGTTATGCTCACGCGAGAGCGACGCGGTGAACAGATCGTTGCACAGCGCTGCGCGCACGCCGCGAACCTTGTTGGCCACGATCTGCTCCCCCTGCCCCGAGCCCCCCAGGACGATGCCCCGTTCGGCGTGACCATCGCGCACCGCCCTGGCCACCTGCACGATGAACGCCGGATAGTCGACCGGCTCCTCCGAGTCCGTGCCGAGGTCGTCGGCCTCGTGCCCCAGGTCGTGAAGGAGCTTCTTCACGTCCTCCTTGAGGGCGAATCCGGCATGGTCGGAGCCGATGGCGATGCGCATCATCCCTCCGCCGCTGCGGGTCGGTCTCGTTCAGCAGCTCCCAGTCGGCCACCCAATCCTTCATGTGTGTCGGTCCCCCTCTTCGCGTTCGATCTCCGAGATCTGCACGATCCTGCGCTGGTGCCGCCCGCCCTCGAACCGCCCGTC
>DASQUI010000110.1:0-3297 GCA_035641375.1 Actinomycetota bacterium | reverse complement strand
GGGCCGGTCAGGTCCGCCGGGCAAGGACCACCGCGGCCGCCGCGGCCAGGAGGAAGAGGACCAGCCAGAGCAGGGACAGGGAGAGGTCGTCCCCGCGGGTGGCCGGTGTGGTCCCGGGCGATGCCGTTGGTGCCGGTGGGGAAGCGGTCGCGGGTATCCCCTGGGCCGGCTCCGCCAGCCGAGCGCCATCGTCGAGGCCTTCCCCGGTAGGCGTGCAGCAGCCTCCCCAGATGATGGTGTCGGCGCCCGTCCACACCATCGCATGGCCGGCCCTGGGCGACGGGCCACCGCCGGGCAGCGGTGACCAGACATCCCCGGTCGGGTCGTACGCCGCCCCGTCGCGGAGGAAGCGGTCGATGCCGGCCCGCCCGCCCCACACGATCATCGAGTCACCCGTCCACATCGCGGTGTGCCCGGTTCGGCCTCGGAGTGGTGGGTCGGCGATCGCCGCCCACGTGTCGGTGCCCGGGTCGTACGCGGCGCCGTCGTTCAGCCCGGAGCCGCCCCACACGAGCATGACGTCGCCGGTCCACACGGCGGTGTGTCCGGCTCTGCCGCGCAGCGGCGCCCGGCTCATGGAGGTCCACGTGTCGGTGCCCGGTTCGTACGCGGCGCCATCGTTCAGTCCGGAGCCGCCCCACACGAGCATAAGGTCGCCGGTCCACACCGCCGTGTGCCCGTGGCGCACCGAGAGTGGCGCCGGTGCGATCGGCGTCCACGCGTCGGTGCGAGGGTCGTACGCGGCGCCGTCAGCGAACCGCTCCTCGAACGACAGCCCGCCCCACACCAGCATGCGCTCGTCGGTCCACACCGCGGTATGCTCGGTTCGTGCCTCGATCGCTGCGTCGGCGATCGTCTCCCAGCGGTCGGCGGCGGGGTCGTACGCTGCGCCGTCGGCGAAGTGTTCGTTCCCGGTGCAGCATCCGCCCCAGACGACCATCGTCTCGCCCGTCCACACGGCGCGCTCCCCGGTTCGCGGCGCCAGCGGGTGCGGGGCGATCGGCGACCATCTGCCGGCGTGAGGATCGAAGGCAGCGCCGTCGGAGAAGACGTCACCCGCCGACGCCCCACCGACGACCAGCATCCGATCTCCTGTCCACACCGCCGAGTGGAAACCGCGCGCTCCGATCGGGGTTGGCGGAAGGCGCTCCCACCGTGCGCCGCCGGCCGCATCCGCCAGCGATGGGAGCACGAGGAGCGCGATGGCGATGGCCGGGCTGCGAAGTCGATGGATGGGCGCATGCTAGCATCGGCGAACCGGGCACAATGAGCGGATCGGGCATGCCATGACGGGTTGGTGGGCGGTTTCCTACATCGCGCTCTGGGTCCTCGTCGTCGTGCTCGCCGTGGTCGTGCTGGCGCTGGCCCGCCAGGTCGGCACCCTGCATCTTCGACTTGGCCCGCGCGGCGCGCTCGAGGTCGACGATGAGGGTCCGGAGCTCGGCGAAGCACCGGGGCCGATCGCCGCCCACGATCTCGATGGCCGCCCCACGGAGGTCGGGGGGCCGGGACGCTCGCGGATGCTGCTGTTCGTCTCCCCCGATTGCCCTGTCTGCCGCGAGGTGCTGCCGTCCCTTCCCGTCGTGGCCCGGCAGGGGCATCTCGCTCCGAGCGTCGTCGTCGACGGTGCCGTGGAGGAGGCTCTGGCGGCACCGCACCTGCTCGGAACAGGTGCCCCCGTCGTGCTCGGGGAGCGCGTCGCCGAGGCGATGGACGTGCCCGGCACCCCGTACGTCGTCGTGCTCGACGAGCTCGGCGTGGTTCGGGCCAAGGGGACGGTGAACAACCTGGAGCAGATGGAGGGACTGGTCGACACGGCGGCCCGCCGCCTCGCCGACGCCCCCGAGGAGCGATCGGTCTGATGCTGCAGCGCATCCTCGAGACCGGAGAGCGGGCCCTGGCCCAGCGCACCAGCAGGCGGTCGTTCCTGGGGAAGTTGGGACGAGCCGTGGTGGTGCTGGCCGGCGGACCGTTCGCCGCGGCCGCCCTCGATCCCGAGCGGGCCGAGGCGTACCACATCTGCGGGCACATCTACACGACGGGATCCTGCCCGCATCCGTTCCGGCCGCGGAGCAGGATCGATCGGTACGGCTTCCCGGTCCATCCGAAGTGGGGGTTCCCCGTCGACGACCAGGGGCGCCTGTACGCGTCGCGATCGCAGCGGCGCCGACGGATCTGCACCGAGGTGGTTCCGGCGAGGTACCCGTTCACCAAGCCGACCGTGTTGCAGGGGACGTGGAGCCGCTGCTGCGGCGGGCGGATCCGCCGGGTCGTCGACTGCTGCTCGCGATCGCGCACCCGGATCAACGGCGACGCCTCCCTGGTCGGGTACTGCTACGGGGGCCGGCGCGTGTTCTGCATCACCTACCGCGAGACCAAGATCCCGTGCTGAGCGGTCCGCTCCTGGCCCTGCCGATGCTCGCGTCGCTGGTGGCCGGGTTGGCGGCGCTGTTCAGCCCGTGAGGGCTGTCGATGGTGGAGACCATCACCCCCGTCGTGCACGGGGGGAGCCGGAGGCGATGGGCGCGATCGGTGGCAGCGCACACGCTCGGAGCGGTGCTCGGCGCGGCGTTCCTCGGCGCAGCGCTCGGAGGTATCGGTGTGGCCGTGGGGGCGCCGTGGACGGGTGGATGGGTCGTCGTCGTCGCGGCGGCGCTGGTCTACTCCGCCCGGGAGCTGGGCGTGCGGGTGCCGGTGCCCCAGCTGCGCAGGCAGGTTCCCGAATGGTGGCGCCGCTCGTTCCCCCCGGCCGTCTCCTCGTTCCTGTACGGGGTCGTCCTGGGCACCGGCTACGGGACGCACCTCCGGCACGGGACGCTCGTCGTGGCCAGCGCTGTGGCGGTGGCCGGCGGCTCGCCCCTCGCCGGTGCGCTGATCGTGGCGCCGTTCGGCATGGCCCGCGGGCTGAGCCTCGCCGTCACCTGGGGGTCGACGTCTGGTGCCGGAGCGTCGCGCGCCGTCGAGGCGCTGGAACGGTGGTCGTTGCGGCCGTGGATCCCGTGGATCCACGTAACGGCGATGGCCGGGGCCGGGGTGGCCGTGGCCATGAACGGTGCCGTGCCGACGGCGGCGGACGTCCTTCGTGCCGGCGGGTTCGTCCTCGCCATGGTGCTGGCCTGGGCCGGCCTGGCCAAGGCCATCCGTCCGAGAGCGTGGGACCAGGCCCTCGGCGGATACGCCCTGCCCGGCGGGGTGCAGCGCGTGGCCCGGTGGGGCGTCCCCGCCGTGGAGCTGGTCGTGGCCGGGGCGTTGGTGTTCGGCCCGTCTCGCCCGGCCGCCGCTGCGGCCACGGCGCTC
>DASQUI010000109.1:0-3545 GCA_035641375.1 Actinomycetota bacterium | reverse complement strand
GGATCGGTCTGATCGCCGGCGTCCTCTCCGGCGCGCTTCTCGGCGCGCTCCTCGCCGTCCTGTCGATCCGCTACCGCGTGAACCAGATCGTGGGCGGCACCGTCATCAACATCCTGTCGATCGGGCTGACCAGCTTCCTGTCGGCCAAGGTGCTCTCGGAGTTCCAGCACCTCAACAACCCGGGACGCTTCCAGGTGAAGGAGGTCCCGCTGCTGTCCGACATCCCAGTGATGGGACCGGTGCTGTTCCGCAACAACGCCTTCGTCTACCTGATGTTCGCGCTGCTGTTCATCCTCCAGATGGCGCTCTTCCGCACCAGGTGGGGGCTGCGGGTCCGGGCCGTCGGCGAGCACCCCCGCGCCGCGGACACGGTGGGGATCCGTGTGCAGTTCGAGCGTTACCGCAGCGTGATCCTGGGGGGGATGATGGCCGGCCTTGGCGGCGCCTTCTTCACGCTCGGCTCGGTGGGACGGTTCGACGAGGGGATGACGGGAGGACGCGGGTTCATCGCCCTTGCGGCGATGATCTTCGGACGGTGGAGTCCCATCGGGGCGTTCGGCGCGGCGCTCGTGTTCGGCTTCGCCGACTCGCTGCAGACGCGGCTGGCCATCCTGGAGACCGGGGTTCCGTCCGAGTTCCTGCTGATGGCGCCGTACGTGGCCACCATCCTCGTGGTCGCCGGCGTGGTCGGCCGGGCACGCCCGCCGGCCGCCGACGGCCTGCCCTACGTCACCGAGTGATCAGGCCGGGATCGTCGGGGTCAGCTCGGCGATGAGCAGCCCGGCCTGCTTCCAATTGCCGATCACCTGGGCCGGCGGGATGTGCCGGTCGCGACGGCGGTCGGCCAGGAACGCCGCCACCTGATCGAACTCGGGGCTGTTGGGCGGAATGAGCCGCACCGACGCCGGGAACCGGTCGGCGCTGGTGTCGCGCCCCTTGCGCCGGGTCACCACGGTGAGCTCGGTGGCGTCGGGAAGACCGGGGATGACCTGCTCCCCGCGTCCCGCCTCCGCGTGCAGCACGTAGATGCGGCCCTGGCGGTAGACGAACCACACCGGGACGGGGTGGATGCCGTTCTCCTCGGGCCCCACCCAGATGACGTCGGACTTCTTCAGCCCGTCCTCGACGTGCTTCGGCAACGACTGCGGCGCCGCGGCCAGGATCACCTGGAAGTCGACCTCTCCCTGCACCTCGCCGTCGAAGGCGAACGAGGCGACGTAGACGCCGAGCTCTCGCAGCGTGGCGTCGTGGACGACGTCGATGATCTCGGTGAGGTCCATCTGGCCGGGGAAGCGCCGAACGCGCCGCTCGCTCCGATAAGCGACGTTCCCCGACGGCGCCACCAGCTCGAAGTGCTCGGCGGCCACGCCCTGCGGCGCCTTCCACTGGCGGATCACCGCGAACGGCACGGGTCGTGCAGGCAGGCCCAGCAGGTACACCATGGGCTGGCCCGAGGACCCCTCGGTGTCGTAGTGCCGCACGTCCAGCACGTTGGCGAAGACGAGCTCGGCCTTGGCCACGGGCGAAGGATATCGAACGCTACGCCATCCGGGCGAGCCAGAGCGTTGGCTCTTCCAGCTCCGGCATCGACGGCAACGAGTCGGCCGAGCCCCACATCCGGGCCAGCGTCGGCTCGTCGGTCAGCCCGGCGACGTGATCGCAGAACGCCCGCCCCAGCCGGTACTGCTCCTCGTCGGCGTGGAGGCCGAGGACGCGCTCGGCCATCCGCTCCTGCTCGCTGCGCCCCTCGTGGCGGCGCCGCATGGCTTCCTCGATCTGGGAGAACGAAGCCAGACGCTCCCGCCCGATGGCCGCCACGAGGTGATCGGCGTGGCCCTCGGCGGCGGCCAGGAACGCCTGGAACCGCCGCACCAGCAGCCGCCGTTCATCGGTCATCTTGCCGCCGAAGAGCTCGCTGGGATCGCCCATCGCCTCCGACAGCGCCGCCGGGTTGGACGGATCGAGGCCGGCCAGGCGGGCCTCCAGGCCGGCGATGTCGAACTCCATGCCCTCGGCGAGCTCGCGGATCAACCCGCGCACGTGCGGCCCGACCCACGGCCGGCCCAAGCTGAGGGCGTGCGTGGTCTCGTGGATGGCCACCCAGGCCCGGAGGTCGACGGGATCGAGGCTCCACTCGTCGCCGAACGCGGCCAGGTTGCCGCCCACGACCAGCAGGCGAGGCTCTCCTTCACGAGGCAGGGGGAGCTCGTACTGGCTCAGCGTTCGCTGGCCGAGGTGCCCGAGCACCGTTCCCACCTGCGCCCCCATCAGCAGGGGGCTGAGCTGCCCGAGGACCGCCTCGATCATGGGGCCACCGCCCTCCGGGGCCTCCTCGGCCGTCTCGCCGCGGGCCTGCTGGAGGAGACCGGCCACCTTCGTGGCCACCGGCTCGAACAACCCGCGCAATCCCTCGATGCTGGCCTCCACCCACCGGGCCCGGCGGACGACCTCGGCCCGCAGGATCTGCGGCGGCATGCCGGTGAGGTCGGCCGCGGCCAGCTCGGCCATCCGCACGGCGTCCTCGACGCCGCGGTGCTCCTCCTCGCTCGGCTCGGGGTCGTCCCCGACCGTGGCCGCCGTGGCGATGGCCACCTGGCGGGCCAGCTCCCAGTTCACCGGTCCGGAACCGGCCAGCAGGATCCGCTGGAGCTCGCGGAACAGCGGGGTGTCGGCGAACGGGTCGGGGGATGCGCCCATCGGCGTCGGGTCGCTCACGCTCCCCATTGTAGGCTCGGCGCCGAGCAACGCTGATTGGAGCGATGATGCGGATCCGGCAGGCCACCGAGGACGACCTAGAAGCGACGGCGGCGATCTTCGTGGCGTCGTGCGGCGACCTCATCGAGCGGTTCCATCCTCAGGACAGGCACCTCCTGCCGCTGAACCCGGACGACCGGATGTCCATGCACCGTCACCTGTTCGACACGGGGACCGTCCTCATCGCCGAAGACGAGGAGCCGCTCGGGTTCTCCTGCTCAATCGTTCGCGAAGACCTGTGGTTCCTTTCGCAGCTATGGGTCATGCCCGGCCGGCAGGGTGCCGGGATCGGCGCCGCGCTCCTGGATCGGGCGCTGGCCGACGGTGAAGGCGCCTCGGCGTTCGCGGTGGCCTCCTCCGTGGACCCGAGGGCCCGGACCCTGTACCTGCGCCGGTCGATGTTCCCCATGTGGGAGCTGGTCGAGCTGGAAGGCCGCGGCGGTGGCGATCCCCTCGTGGAGACGCGGCCCCTGACCGAGGACGATCAGCCGTGGATCAACGAGGTCGACCGAGGGACGTTCGGGGCGGCCCACCCCCAGGACCATGCCTGGTTCCGCAGCCTGGGCGGAGGATGGTCCCTGCGCCGTGACGGCCACCCGGTCGGCTACATCTATGTGGCGGCCCGGCTCATGGGCGGCGACGCCATCCACATGGGGCCGGGCGCGGTGACCTCCGCCGCGGACGTGGGAACGCTCGTTGGAACGGGTCTTGCCCTGGCCGGTGACGCTCCGGTGGAGATCCATGTGCCCAGCGCGAACTGGGCGGCCGTGAACGAGCTGGTGCGGCGGGGG